>CALJNY010000310.1 GCA_937981515.1 uncultured Collinsella sp.
GTTGTTTCGCGTCACCCGTTCTCCTTCTTTCGCGAACCTGCAATAGAGCCATGGCGAAGAAGGCGGGACAGGCGATACCCCGGCAGCACAAAGGAGCACGTCAGCCACCCTATCGGCAGCAAAACGCACGCTCAGCAGCACCCCTTGTAGACCGGAATCCAGCGGCAAACAGAGAGGCCCTCGGTTTCGAGAAGAGCGCGGGCAGGTAATCTGACTCGCGGGCGCGCCCGCATACAGTAACCGCCTTGCTCGGGATTCTCACCCGATTCCCCTTTATGCGCTCGCGCGCACCCGTGCTCCGGCTTCTATTTTTAATCGGAGGAAGTGTACGTTACCGCAGGTAAATCGGTCAATGCGCTACATAAAAAACCGCCATACCCGAGCCATATGGCTCCCGGATGACCACCTATAGGCAACCCATATCGCCACTAGGCCGCTAACGAACCAAGCCCGCCCGCAAGATTGAGCGGGCCGAATGTCCCCCGTGGGGCTGAGGGGGCCAAATGTACCTGTTAGAAGCCATTTAAGCGTTTTAACAGGGACTTTTGGCCCCCTCAGTCCCACGGGGGCTTTTTGGCCCGCTCATTTTGCTTTAACTCAAGCAAACGGTCCCGCACGATTACTCGTACGGGACCGTTTTTAGTTAGGGCTGTCGTCTATGACCCGCTCCGGTTAATTCGCACGCTTGCGGATAAGCACGGCCCCCATAACGGCCAGAACTCCAGCCACCGTCAGAAGCGCCACGGTCACCACAGACAAATCACCGGTCTTGGCAAGCCCTCCCTTGGTCGCCTTCTTGGCGGTATCGGTCTTGACGTCCGTCTTCACATCTGTCTTCTGACCGGGCTTCTGCCCAGGCTCCTCCTGCGCAGCCTGCGTCACGGTCACCGTCGCTTCATCGGACGTGGAAACCAGCCCGGCAGCACTCGTCACCTCAACGCGATACACCTTTGAACCGACCTCGGTCGTCGCGGCGACGTACTCAGCCGCCGTCGCCCCGTCGATGGCAGAGAAGTTACCGTCCTCGCCCTTGACGAACCACTGGTAGGTAAGCTGGGCATCCGAGCCATCCACGCTGTCATCAACCGTCGCGGCAACGCTCAGCTTGGCCTCAGCGCCCTGAGCACACGTTACCGACTGCGGGTGAGCCGTGATGCTGGGAGCAACAAAAGCGGACGCGTACATAATCGGGGTCCGGGAGGTTCCATTCTCGGCGTCATAGTCGCTCGGCATAAACGCACTCGAGGTATCTCCCGCATTCACATAGGCGCGCATCTCATCGAGAAGCTTGGCCGCCTTGTTGTAGACCTGTTCGCTCACTGCGGCAAACGCCTTGTTGGCAAGGTCCGCGCGCTGATCGGCAGGGGTCGCCTGCATCAACCCGTCAACAACGTCCTGCTGGGCGATAACCTGCTTCTGAAGGACATCGAGGTAGGCGCGCACGTTCTCACCCATCGAGGCACGGTTGTTGTAGGCGAGCGTGTTGATGTCCATGAAGACGTAGTCGAGGTTCTTGCCGTCCTTTTCGACCAAAGCCTGCGCAACGTCGTCCTTGCGTCCTGTATAAGTGCCGTCCACCGTGTTCCACGCCGGGAAGTAGTCAGCCGGAACTTCCGTCAACAGCGCAGAGTAGCCGGGCAGGTACACGCTGAACTCGCAACGCGAAAGCGCTTCCCACTGAATCGTGGCGATATCACTGGAAAGGCCGGACCGAATCTGGAAGATATTGCCCTCGGTCGTCCTGTTGTTGCCGATGGCATACAGGGCACTGTTGAGATTGGCGTTGAGGCTGTCGTCCTGCTCACCGCGGACAGCGAGGGAACGCAACGCCGTGAACGTATCGGATTTGATGCCCGGCGTAAACGTCAGCTGCGGGTCGATGAGCGAGGTGACGCGACCCTGTTCATCAACGGTATAGTCCGTCTGAGGCGCAAGGGCAGCACCGAAGTAAGCACGTCCCTGGGCCAGGCGCGTATTCTGCGACGAACCCGAATTCTCCTTGCCATACGTCTTGAAGATGTTCGGCGTGTCGTCGTCATAGGTTACGAGAACGCCGTTGGACTCGGGCAGCGTCACGACATCGGCCGAGTGCAGGCACTGACTCGCATCGTCAAGATCGACCTTATACTGCAGGCCGCCGATGTTGGGATTAACGGACGCCACGTCGTCGCCCATCTTGACGGCAATCCACTGATGGCCCGAAAGCTGAGCGAAAATCCAGGTCTCGGTATTGTCGGCAATGACGATCTGGTTGCAGTCCTGAGAGCCATACTGATCGATGATGGCGCCGAGCTTCTCCACGCCGTCGCGCGCCGTGGACGAAACGCTCAACAGGTAGTCGGCCAGGTTATACTCGCCGATGCCCGTGTCGACACGAGGGTCGATAGCATCGATTCCGTCGTTGTAATCCGTTGTGAGCGTCGCGGAAACGGAGACGCCGCGCTCGTTGGTGCCGGCCTCGGAATACACGCGGGACGCTGCCTCGTCGTCCTGGGCATCCCACTCATCGGGATTGTCACGAACATAGGTGTAACGATACGAGCGACCCTGATAGGTGTACTCAAAGCCGGTCCCCGGCACAGAATCGTTCTCGAAAGAACGGAAGACAGGGTTGTCGATCGGCTGCTGCACGCCAAAGGTCTTGCAGTAGCGAGGTGAAAAGTCCTCGGCGCGGCCGACATAGGTATCGCCCGTCGTTGTCTGGTTCTTACCGATGTAAACCTGCGTGCAGGCGAGCGCGGGCGCGGGCATGGCAAGCACAAGCGCCGCGACTATGCCCCCCTAAACGCCTTCTTAGCAAAAGCCGGTAACCTCATACGTTCTCCCCTCCACACGGAGCCCGAACTACCCACCAACAATATGCGTAATGAGAACACTATAGCTGGGTAAATCGGATTGAATATGCAGTTATCAGCTTATCTTATGTGTTAAGGAAGTATGGACGCGGCACTCGTAACAACCCGTGACCGGTCGTTTGCATCTGGCAGGCGGCATTCCCCGCAGGGCTGAACAGGCCGATAAGCCCCGTGCGCAAGATTGAGCAGGCCGAGTGTCCCCCGTGGGGCTGAGGGGGCCAAATGTACCTGCTAGAGGCCATTTAAGCGTTTTAACGGGGACTTTTGGCCCCCTCAGTCCCACGAGGGACATCTGGCCCGCTCATGCCCGACTGGAACGGCACGCGCTATCATGGGTGTCGTTTTGATGAGTCATCTTGATGGGAGCGTACCTATGGCAGCTTTTTCCACCGTGATCTTTGACCTTGACGGCACCATCCTCAACACGCTCGAGGACCTGGCGGCCGCCGGCAACCATACCTGCGAGATGCACGGCTGGCCCACGTTTGCCGTTGACGAATACCGCTACAAGGTGGGAAACGGCATGCTCAAGCTGGTTGAGCGCTTTATGCCTGCCGAGTATGTGGGCGACGGCCGCATGTTTGAGCAGACGCTTGCCGAGTTTAGGGCTTACTACGGCGAGCACAAGGAGGACCACACCGCCCCTTATGCCGGTGCGATCGAGATGCTCGACCGCCTGCGCGCCGCGGGTGTGCAGCTTGCCGTGCTCACCAACAAGGACCACGTCTCGGCGGCTCCGCTTATCGAGAAGTACTTTGGTCCCGACCGCTTTGCGCTGGTCCAGGGCCGTGTCGATGCGTTTCCGCCCAAGCCCGAAGCGCCCGTCACGCTGCATGTGATGGAAGCGCTGGGCGCTGACCCGGCAACCACGCTCTATGTGGGCGATTCCAATGTCGACGTCCTGACCGGTCACAATGCCGGCCTCAAGAGCGCGGGCGTCAGCTGGGGCTTCCGCGGCCGCGCAGAGCTGGAGGCCGCCGGCGCCGACTACGTGGTAGACACCCAGGCAGAGCTCGCGGCGCTGGTGCTGGGCGAGTAGCGAGCGGCACTGCTTAACGTAGCTGCGACAATTCTTCCGCGAGGAAAGCGCGTCCCGTTTTGGAGCTCCGAAATGGGATGCGCTTTCCGCTTGAGGCGCGTCGGGAAAACGCCATCCCGTTTTGGAGCAATATTCCGGGTCGCACTTTCCGCAACCCACCCCATCCGGAAACCGCGACCCACTATTCGCCCAAATACCGGCTCGCATTTTCCCGAGCACCCACGATGCAACGCTGAACAAAGGAGACAGGTTCATATGCACCAAGGAGTGTCCCCAACTGCCGGCAGAAAAGGAACGTCCCCAAGTGCCGCCCCAATGACCACCATGGCAACGCCGCAGGTAGAGGACGGACAGCGAGCGGGCACCAGAGCGAACAAATTGGCATGAAAAGAGAACGGCATAGACCTTCTGGTCATGCCGTCCTCTTTGAATGACAAGTTGTCGCTCTGGTGCCCGCGCAGCGTCGAGCAGTTACGGCGTTTGGTAAAACGCCGCAACTCCCCTAGTTCATCATCGCATTCATCATCTCGTTGGTTGCGGAATCGTCAGCAGACCACTCGCCGTCGTCATTGCAGGTGTACTTGAAGGTGATCGTGGTGTCCTTGGTCTTAGCAGCCTTGGTCACATCGACCATAACCTGACCGGCCATCTTGTACAGCTCGTCATCGGAAGGCATCGAATCGAGCGCGGCGACCTTCTCCTGGTACTGGGTGGCAAAATCCTCAACGATCTGGTTCATGGACTTGCAGGTAATGGTGACCTCGGCAGTCGCGGTGCCCTTGTCCTCGTCGACCGTCACGTCGCCGATCTTGTAGTCAAAGCCCTCGAGATAGCTCTTGGCGTACTCCTTGGGATCGATGCCCAGCTGCTCGAACTCGTCGCCCGAGGCCTCTTCCAGGCCGGCGAGGAAATCGTCGCCACCGTTCTTAACCTCATCAAACTGAGTCGTAAGGTCCTTGGTGATGAGCTCCTCGACCGAAGGGCCTCCGCAGCCGGAAAGCAGGACCACGCACGCAACCAAGACGGCCATGAGGGGCGCAAGCGGCAGCTTCTTTTTCATGTTGTTCCTCCCAATGAGCGGCACCGCGCTTCCCAGACACGGCGCACGTTGTAATAAGGTAAGCCCATACTATCCACTAATGAACACCCTCGGCAGTACGAAGGCGCGGTCGGCTCGTTTTAACATCCGAACGGTCTGCAGACTTGCCCAACGTGCAATGAAACGCGTGCGCCCGGTCTAATAAAAAGGGTGGCCGGACAATCCAACCACCCCAAAACACCCTTATGTTGCCGCGGCTTACTTGCGGACGACCTTGACGATGACATCGCCGGCGGCGACGGCGGACTCAGCCTCAACGGCGAGCTCGACATCGGCAAACTCGGCGGTGTTGGACACGGCCACGACGACGCAGTCCTTGTAACCGGCAGCGGCGATCTTGGCGCGGTCGATCTTGAGTATGGGCTGGCCAGCCTTCACGACATCGTCGGCCTTGACGAAGCCCTCGAAGCCGTCGCCGTTCATGTTGACGGTATCGACGCCAACGTGCACCAGAACCTCGATGCCGCTATCGGACTGCAGACCCACGGCGTGACCCATGGTGACGGTCACCTTGCCGTCGCAGGGAGCATAGACCAGGTCATCCTCGGGCCACACGGCGCAGCCCTTACCCAGGACCTCGCCACCAAAGACGGGATCGGGCACATCGGCCATCTTGATGGCCTTGCCCTTGACGGGCGAGCACAGCACGTCGGCGCCGGCAGAAGCAGAGATGGAGGCCGGAGCAGCAGCTGCCGCGGGCTCAGCCTTCTTCTTGAACATGTCAAACAGACCCATACGTTTTCTCCTCTTGATAAAGCGCAACAATGTGCGCATGCCTATGGTGATTATAGTGCTAAATGGCCAAAATACTAAGGCGAGGGCTCGAATCGCAGGCCCTTCCCGATAGTGCTCGTGAGATGAGCATCTCCTTTGCATCGCGGATCGATAAGCCGAGTATCGCCTGCGCGGGTTATCGAGCGCATGGAGGGTCTCTACCAGACCACGCTGGCCGAGACACAGGAGCCGCTCGACCCCACGCAGCTTGACCACGCCGCCAAACTCATCGCGAACGCCCGGCAGGTCGACATCTACACGGGCTCGCACAATCTCTATCCAGCGGGAATGTTCCGCGATCGCCTGCTCTCCGCCGGTAAAAGCGCGACGTGCCACGACAATGTCGAGGCCCAGGTGCGCACGGCGCTCGCCTCGGGCCCCGACCATGTGGCAATCGTCATCTCCTACAGCGGCCTTGCCCCCAACCTCAAGGACATCTTACCGATCCTCAGCAGTCGGCATGTCCCGGTCATCGTTATCGGCACCCCTCATTGCGCACGCATTCACCCTGGCTTTGCCGCCTACCTCACGGTGAGTGACCACGAGAGCATGACGCATCGCATCACGCAGTTCGCGAGCCACATCGCCGTGCAATACGTGCTCGATTCGCTCTACAGCAGTTACTTCGCCAAAGACTACGCCCGCTGCTCCAAGTTCCTAGAGCGCTCGTTTCCCTACACCCGCCTGCCCGGACTCAAGTAGCGACGAGCGTGAATTTTTGGACGCTTAACTAACGAGCGTGGATAATCTTCCACTTTGAGGCCGCACACAGGCCAAAACCGGGAGATTATCCACGCTCATTTCTGCCTAGTCATTGGGGACGTTCTTAAACGACCAGTCAAACAAGAACGTCCCCAACGACTACCCCGAGGATTGTCCAAATGCGGCCCGCGCAGCGTCGAGCAGTTACGGCGTTTGGTAAAACGCCGTAACTAACGTGCTCCGTACTGCTCGTAGTAGGCGTCGATGGCCGTCTTGAGCTCGTCGTCGATGACGACCTTGCCGTCGATCTCGTGATTGTAGAGGGTCTCGACGACCTCGGTCATGGAAACGATGCTCGCGACGGGGAAGCCGTACTTGGCCTCGATCTCCTTCTGAGCGGTGGTTACGCCACCCTTGCCGACCTCCATGCGGTTGAGAGACACGATGAGGCCCTTAATCTCGACATCGGCGGCAGCCTTGACCTTGGGATAGGTCTCGTCGATGGACTTGCCACTGGTGGTAACGTCCTCGACCATAATCACGCGGTCGCCGTCCTGGGGCTCGTAGCCCAGCAGGTTGCCCTTGTCGGCGCCGTGGTCCTTGGCCTCCTTGCGGTCGCAGCAGTACTTGACCTCCTTGCCGTACAGCTCGTGGTAGGCAATTGCGGTCACGACGGCCAGCGGAATACCCTTGTAGGCCGGTCCAAACAGCACATCAAAGTCGTCGCCAAAGTTATCGTGGATGGCCTGGGCGTAATACTCACCCAGCTTCTTGAGCTGATAGCCCGTCACGTAAGCGCCGGCGTTCATAAAGAACGGGGACTGACGGCCGCTCTTGAGCGTAAAGCTGCCGAACTTAAGAACGTCGGACTCAACCATAAACTTGATGAACTCTTGCTTGTAAGCCTCCATGCGGGCTCCTCTCGTAATCGCGTACGTGCCCTCCAGTTTAACGCAGGCAGGGCGCGTTGCGGACGCGCTTTAATGCCACGGCATTCTGTAAAGGCTTTGTCAGAGGCAATGGTTTTCCGAACAATGGGGTTGACACGATAAACCCCCTCGTCAAGAATACGGGCGGATTGAAACGGGTACGAGATACCCGAAGCGCGCCGCGCCCGGCCTTAAGGAGGTGTGCCATGGAAGGCAGTCCTAGTCGAAAAACCTGCATGTCGCCCTCGGCACGCCGCGAGGATTCCGCATTCGCATAAGCGCCACCAACCGATCGCCAAAACCACCACAAAGGTGCCTGTCCCCTTTGTGGTGGTTCGTGAGCATGACGTGAGCGACATCTAGGTTTTTTGCAATTCAATACGACACGTACGCCAACTCCCTTTAGCAAGGAGGACCCTATGCTGATGCTCAAAACCGCCACGGTACTCGAAGTCATCTCCAAGCGCCGCCGCACGGCGCGCCCTGCCGCTCACACCGGCCTGTCCAAGAACACCATATTCGCCGCCGCCCATAGTGCCGAGGACGCCCTCGTGCTGCTTGACGCCACGGCAGGCGGCCTCACCGCCAATCAGGCCACCGAGCGCCTGAACGCCATCGGCCCCAACACCATCGAGGCGCCGACCAAGACGCTCGCCCGCCGCATCGCCGATGCGTTCGTCGACCCCTTCGCCGGCATCCTCGCCGCGCTCGCGCTGGTCTCGCTCTACATCGACGTGCTCGCCGTGCCCGAGCCGCAGCGTGACCCCTCCACGGTCATCGTCATCGGCATTATGCTGCTGGTATCGGGCGGCATGAAGTTTATCCAAGAAGCCCGCAGCGGCAATGCGGCCGAGGCCCTCAAGGACCTGGTCTCCAACACCTGCACCGCTCTGCGCGACGGCGGGCGCACCGAGATCCCCTTCGATGAGCTCGTCCCCGGCGATGTGATCCGCCTCTCTGCCGGCGATATGGTGCCGGCAGACGCCCGCATCATCACCGCGCGCGACCTGTTTGTCATCGAATCCGCACTCACCGGCGAGAGCGAGGCCGTCGAGAAGACCGCTGCCGTCACCGTCGTCGAGGGCGCCGACGGCTCCACGCTGCCGCTCTCTGCCTGCAAGAACATCGTCTTTACCGGCACCTCCGTGCAAAACGGCACAGCCATGGCGCTTGTCGTTGCCACCGGCTCGGACACCTACCTGGGCGGCATCGCCAAGATGCTCAACGGACGCGGCGAGAAGAGCGCGTTTGACCGCGGCGTCTCGAGTGTCTCCATGTTGCTCGTACGTCTTATGCTCGTTATGGCGCCGGCCGTCTTTGCCATCAACGCCGCCACCAAGGGCAACATCATCGACGCGCTGCTGTTCGCCACGAGCGTGGCCGTGGGCATCACGCCGCAGATGCTTCCCGTCATCGTGACCACGAGCCTGTCGCAGGGGGCCAAGGACCTCGCCCGCCGCCAGGTTATCGTCAAGGAGCTGCCGGCGATTCAAAACCTCGGCGCGATGGACGTCTTGTGCTGTGACAAGACCGGCACCCTCACCGAAGACCGCATCGTGCTCGAGCGCTACCTCAACACCGACGGCAACGAGGACGCGCGCGTGCTGCGCCATGCGTTTTTGAACAGCTTCTTCCAGACCGGCCTCAAAAATCTTATCGACCTGGCCGTAATCGACCGTGCCGATGTAACGCCCTCGGTCGTCGCGCCCGATTCCATGCTGGGCCAGAGCCTGCGCGACCGCTACACCAAGGTCGACGAGGTGCCCTTCGATTTCTCGCGCCGTCGCCTGAGCGTAGTTGTAGCCGACGCCCAAGGCAAAACCCAGATGGTCACCAAGGGCGCTGCCGAAGAGATGCTCGAAATCTGCTCCTTTGTCGAAGTCGATGGCATCGCCCAGCCGCTCACCGACGATAAGCTCGCTCAGATTCGCAAGCAGGTCGCTAGACTCAACGCCGAGGGCCTGCGCGTGATCGCCGTGGCACAGAAGACCAGCCCGCGCACCGTGGGCGAGTTTGGCATCGCCGACGAGTACGACATGGTGCTCATGGGCTTTTTGGCCTTCCTCGATCCGCCCAAAGCAAGTGCCGCGGGCGCTGTCGCCACCCTCGAGGCCAAGGGCGTGGCGGTCAAGGTCCTGACTGGCGACAACGACCGCGTCGCCGCCACCGTCTGCGAGCAAATCGGCATCGACGCGAGCAACGTCTTGCTAGGCTCCGAAATCGATGCGCTCGATGACGCCGAACTTGCCGAGCGCGCCAAGAAAACTCACCTCTTCGCCAAGCTCTCGCCGCTGCAGAAGGCGCGCTTGGTACGCGTCATGCGCGAACTGCTCGGCCACACCGTGGGCTTTATGGGCGACGGCATCAACGACGCCGCCGCCATGCGTGCGAGCGATTGCGGCATTTCGGTCGATTCGGCCGTTGACATCGCCAAGGAATCCGCCGACATCATCTTGCTCCAGAAGGGCCTGGGCGTGCTCGAGCGCGGCATCATCGAAGGCCGCCGCACCTACGGCAACCTGCTCAAGTACCTCAAGACCACGGTAAGCTCCAACTTTGGCAACGTGTTGTCCGTGACCGTCGCGAGCCTGTTCCTGCCGTTTTTGCCCATGAGCGCCCTGCAGCTAGTACTGCTGTCGCTGGTTTACGAGATCGTGTGCATTGCGCTGCCGTGGGACACCGTCGATGACGCCTGGACCGCCCGCCCGCGCGCCTGGGACGCCGCGTCCATCAAAGGCTTTATGCTCGAGCTTGGCCCTGTGAGCTCGCTGTTTGACATCGTGACCTTCGCCGCGCTCTTCTTTGTGGTGTGCCCCGCCGCCGTGGGCGCGAGCTGGGCCGAGCTTGCCGCCGCGGGCAATGTTGCCGGCATGGCAACCTTTGCGGCGATTTTCCAGAGCGGCTGGTTTGTCGAGTCTATGTGGTCGCAGACGCTCGTGATTCACATGTTGCGCTCCCCGCGCCTGCCGAGCTCGCGCGACCACGCCGCGCCTGCGCTGTGCGTGCTCACCGTGCTGGGCCTGGCACTTGTCACCTGGCTGCCGGCAAGCCCCATCGCCGACGCGCTGGGCCTCATGACGCTACCCGCAATCTTTTTCGCACTGCTCATCGGCATCGTTGCCGCCTACATCGCGCTCACTCAACTGGCAAAGCGCCGCTACATCGCCCGCCACGGCGAGCTGCTGTAGCACGGTGAGCCGCCACAGTAGACAGCCCAAGGGCAAAACCACCACAAAGGTGCCTGTCCCCTTTGTGGTGGTTAGCTAGTCTTGGGGTGTCCAGGACCAGAAGAGGCTAATGAGCGCCACGCGCGAATTGGTACCGACCTTTTTGTTGATCGATGCAATGTGGCGGTAGAGTGTGGAGCGCGAAAGGAAGAGCGCCGCCGCAACGTCCTGAACGCTATCGTCCGAAACGACTAGCGCCTCCAGAACATCGCGCTCGCGCTTGGTGAGCCCAAAGGCGGCAACGAAGCCGTCGAGCCGATCGTCAAACGAAAGCTCCGGCGGCTCCAGGGGCACCGTGTCGGCCTGATCGGGTGCACGGCTCACGCCAAGATCGTCGGTAGCAAAAGCCAGCCCGCCATGTGTCGCCTCGCGCTCGCCGTCTTGCCCAAACTGTCCCAACAGCGAAATCGCGATGCCGACGAACAGCACGAGCACGACACCCACCGCCGTCAGCACATTTTGACTCGAGATGATCGCCACCGCCGGAGCCGTCACGAGTATCGAGCAAACGTTGTTGATAACACGGCCCATGCACGGCCACAGATACGCCCAGCGGGCATACATCGAAATCGCGGCGAACTTCGCGGTGAAGAACACCACGAAAAAGCCCGTGCCAAGGTAAAAGATAATCGTGGCGGCAAGCGTATTGCCACCGTTGCCATCGGTGATAAGCACAAAGAACGAGAGCGTGGACAGCATGGCGGCGCACGTCATGATGATATTCATATACGAACGCCCACGCAGGTCATACAGGACGCCGGCGGCAAGGGCGCTCACAACCAGCAGCAAGCGCGGCCAGTCGCCCAGGTCGATGGCGCCGGCGGCATGCGAAGTCGTAAGGCCGGCATTGAGAGCCGCGAACACGCCGGTGAGGCAGGCGGTCGCCACCGTCAGCCGCGCCACGGCACCCTGGAAGGTTGCCTTTGCCTCGGGGTCATCGCGCCACCTGGTGCCACGCTCCGACGCATCGACCGACAGCTCGGCAATCTCGGCCTCGAACTCGGGTGCAGACTCATCGCGCAATTTAGCTCGACGGGTACCGTGAAGCAGCCCAACCAGCGCAATCGCACAGGCGGTGAGGACAAACTGCTGGGGAATGCCCGCAGGCATCACCATATGGTTGAGCACCTGTACCAAAATGCCCGCAGCATAAGAAACCGCCACGGCGCGCGCCAAACAGGGTGTCTGCGCAAAACGCCGCGCCAGATTGGCATGGGCGGTCGACCCGCAGTAGCCCAGGGCGCAGCACGCCACCAAACCGCCGGCAATCACGACCTGAAACTGCACTGCCATAATCATCAGCAACAATGCCGACACCAATAGCACGCCTGTAATATCGCTTGTCGCATCGATCGACTGGGGACGGCGATAATACAGAAATGGGCGCACGAAAAAGCCGATCACGCTCGCGCCGACAACGATGCTCTCGTAGATGACGACCTCACTCGATGGCACGAACTCGGCTATGCGCACATCAAAGAGATACTCGCACGCCAAAAACGTGAAGAAGAACAGCGCCAGGCATATAATCTCCCGAATGCCCCGACGCAAATATGCGGTTGTGTCTCCCATGCCCCTCATGGTTAACCCCCGGCCGCTCAATTGTCTGGAATTCTATTTTAATAAAGAACCAGTCTCAATATCGAAACCAAGCTCGAAATGCTGCTAATTCGGCCCCAGTCGTCCACATCACGCCGCGATTTTGAGCCGCATGGCCCAGAAGGGACACGCGCAACGCCACTTCCTTGATGGGCATCCCGATGCAAACGCGCCCGGCAAGCATTAACTGCTCGCCGGGCGCCTTGCCGTCTGCGGATTTTGGGACATGTGGCCCGCTTTTTGGGCCCGCCTGTCGGTACACTAAAAGCACTATGGGTACCCGCGAGCGACATATCGGCCACGCGGCCGCCCGATCCGCACCCGTGGCGGATCCTAGGGGCGGCAGGCTCTTCGCCATGCCGCGATTCCTGGTTGGCATAACGCATCAGGCGTATCGTCACCGCGTCTTTGCTATCGCCGGCGCCATCACCGCGCTGTTCCTCATGCTTTTGGCAGTCTTGCCGGCGCTGTTCGCCTTCGAACCCAAACTTTCTAACGTCGTGCCCGCCTATAACAGGGTGTCCGAAGAGGTCGTGGATGCGCTCGTCCATTCGAGCTCCCTCCCGTTGCTTGTCGCCGCAATTGTATTTTCGATTTGGGGCGTATCGGTCTATCTGCGCTGTTTGGACTATGTGCTGCGCCGCCGCCTTGTTGCCGTCGCCACCATCTGCGCCCTGTGGATGATCGAAGTCATTCTCAAGTACAAGTCGTTCACGCCGTTCTATGCCACCGTGCTGTGGTACCTGTACTATGTGCCCATGACGCTCATTCCGCTGCTCTACCAGTTGTGTGGTCTGCGCCTTGCGGGCCTGGAGCAACACCGCCTGGGTCGCCGCTACTGCGCTGCGCTGTGGATTGTGGCCATCCTGCTTATCGGATTTGTGCTCACCAACGATTTTCACCAGCAGGTCTTCCACTTTGACCGCACAAGCGACACCTGGAGCAACGATTACACGTACGGCTGGGGTTATTTCGCCGTGCTCGTGTGGACGGCCTTTGACTTCGTGGCCTTTTTTATCCTGGTTGGTCGGTCCTCGTCCTTTCGCATCCAGCGTTTCTCGGGCACGGCGGCCCTTGTGCTGCTGGGTGGCGCATTCTTTGCCATCTCATATGCGTTGCGCGTGCCCTGGGCATGGAGGCTCAACTTTTCGCTCGTCTATTGCGTCCTGTGCGTGGTGGCGATGGAAATCTGTCTCGATTGCGGTGTCATTCCGTCGTATCACGACATCGCCGGCATCTTCGACACCTTGCCGCTCGACCTCAAAGTTCTAACGCGCGATCTGCAGGAAGTCTATGCCACGCCGGTGTCAAAGCCAATGCCGGTAGGCGTGCGCGAGGAGTTGCGGACCCAGGAGCACGGCCGCGCCCATGCCTTTGCCGTGGCGTCCGATCCCGATGTAATGTATCGCGCCTTTCCGCTGCTGGGTGGATCGGCGCTGCTTGCCCAAGACGTGTCGGAGCTCAACGAGCTTAACCGTGAGCTGGCGCATCGTCGCATGGAGCTGCAGCGTCAAAACGAGCTGCTCGCCGCCGACTACGACCTTAAGACGCATTTGGCAGATCAAGAAGCCGAGACCTTGCTGGTCCAAGACGTGGACCAAGCGCTTGCCCGCGCGCTCGAAGGGATGTACGACCTGCTGAGCTCGCTGCCGCCGTTGACCGACGAAGCGTCTTCGCACGAGCGTTACCGCATGCTGCAGCGCGCCAAGATGCTCGTCGCCTATTGCAAGCGCAAGGGGTCGCTCACGTTGGCACAGCACGGGGAGAGCGGTTTTGATCGCGACCGCATTCAGCTCATTGCCAACGAGCTCGCAAGCGACCTGCGCACCATCGATATCGATTGCGCCTCGATTATCGCCATACAGCGCCCGTTGCACGCCAGTACGGTAAGCGCCCTGTACGACTGCGTGTACGACTTTGCGTTTTTGCCTACACCACCGACCATCCGGCGCTTATGTATCACTTGGGCGACCATGACCGATGCAGTGTCGAGCTGCGTGCCACGCTTTTTTCCAACGATGATGAAGATCTTTCGCAGACGCCCGCTGCGCAAGAGCTCGAAAGCGCTCTGCAAGGGCGCAACGTGGCATACCGATTTGAGGGCGAGCCCGGCCAGCTGCGCATGATCGTCTTGATGCCGAGGGCGGGTGAGTGACGATGCAGATTTCGCTCATTCTTCCCCAAATCGTTGCGCTCGATGTTGTCTTTGCCCTGGCTGCGTGTCTGCAGACGATCCACGTCCCGCTCATCGCATCGCGCCGCTCGTCCTATAACCGTAAGGTGATTTGCGCCTACGAGGCGAGCCTTGTGCTTCATCTGATGATTTCGGCGCTTATCCTGTTCGCGTCGTCTGGCTCGCATCTGGTGGCGCCGCTTGACGTTTGCGCCAGGGCAATGGGCGGAGCGTTGTGGCTCAATGCCGCGATCTTTGCCTATGGCGTGGTGCTTATGGTGCACTATCGTCGCCCCGTCATGCTGGTCGAGCTGCTGCTTGTTGTCGCCGTTACACCGCCGGTGGTGCTTGCCATGGGCTCGGCGTGGACCGTTGTCCTTATCGCAGAGGGAGCGTTCTTCCTGTTCCGTTCCATCGCGGCGCTCTTGATGGACGTCCGTAACCGCCAGGAAGACATCACGGCGTTCTCGACGATCGAGACCATCAACGTGATTCCCGTCGGCATCCTGTATCTGGATCCAAAGGGCCGTCCGTTGCTCATGAACCGCTGCATGCGTAAAAACCTCGTTGAGCTTCACATGCCCACCGACTTGCACGATATGAGCGGCACGTGGAACGGCCTTCGAAAGCTCAGTGCTCAGATGCCCGAGAGCAGCAAAAACCGCGTTCGAATCGACCTGGATCGCTTTGGCGAGGCGCGCGCGGTGGTCGAGGTTTCTCCCTCCGAGATTCGCCTGTTTGTGTGCGACGCCGTTATGGTTTCGGGTCGCCCCTTGGAGCGCATCATCGGCTTGGACGTGACGGAGTACGCACATGCTCATGACCGCCTGGCGCATGCCAACCGACTGCTCGAGCTTGCGGGCCAAGAACTTCAAGCGCAGATCGAAGAGGTCAAAAAGGTCGCCAACAATGCTGCCTACCTGCGCATGCGCGCCCGCGTGCACGACGTGATCGGTCAGCGCCTGTCCATCCTCCATCGCTATCTGGAGGAGGGTCGCCTTGACGACGAATCGCTCGAGCAGATCGATCCGCTGCTGCGCTCAATCTCCGACGACTTGCGCAGCGGCGGCGACAGCGAGCCGGCGGAGCAGCTTGGCGATATCATTCATGCCTTTGGCCTAGTGAGCGTGCAGATTGATGCAGAGGGGTCGCTTCCCGAGG
>CALJNY010000311.1 GCA_937981515.1 uncultured Collinsella sp.
AGCCAGTTTTAACGACCGTGAGCGCGAGGCGCTACGCCGTCTGGTGTCGCTCTCCAATCCGGACTGGGACGTGTTATTTGATATCTTCCACCGCCGTCGCGTGCATCCGCTCTCGTTTTTGCAGAGCCGCACGTTTATGGATATCTTTCGCGACGTGTGCCTGGCCGAGTATCCCTATACGCCCTTTGCCGATGCATTCCACACCATGCGCTCCATGCTGCTGCCCGTGCTCTACCTGTTGGGCAGCGAGGTGCCGATGGCCGATGTGTACCATGCCATCTCGACCGGCTACGGTGGCCTGCTCGCCTGCTTGGGCTCAAGCGTTCACCATGCGCCGGTGCTGCTGACCGAACATGGCATCTATACCCGCGAGCGCGAGGAAGAGATCATTCGCGCCGATTGGGTGGTGCCGTCGTTTAAGGACCGCTGGATCCGCTTTTTCTACCTGCTTTCGGAGGAGATCTACCGCCGCGCCTTCCGCGTGACGAGTTTGTTCCATAACGCCCGCAAGACGCAGATCGATATGGGCTGCGATGCGGACAAATGCCTGGTTATCCCCAACGGCATCCAGTTCGATCGCTTTAAGGATATTCCCTTAAAGCCCGATGATGGCTGGGTGGATATTGGCGCAGTGGTGCGCTTGGCGCCCATCAAGGACGTCAAGACCATGATCTATGCCTTCTTTGAGTTGCACGAGCGCCTGCCCAAGGTGCGCCTGCACATCATGGGCGGCGTGGACGACGAGGAGTACGGCGCCGAGTGCCATGCGCTCGTCGACACCCTGGGCGTGCGCGACTTGATCTTTACCGGCCGCGTCAACGTGGTCGAGTACATGGAAAAGCTCGACTTTACCATTTTGACGAGCATCTCCGAGGGCCAGCCGCTTAGCGTGCTTGAGTCGCTTGCAGCGCGTCGTCCCTGCGTGACGACCGAGGTGGGCTGCTGCCGCGAACTGCTCGAAGGCGCTCCGGGCGATGACTTTGGCGTGGCAGGTTTTGTGACGCCGCCCATGTATCGCAAGGGCTTGGCCGATGCCATGGAGCGCATGTGCGTGAGCCGCGCCCGTCGTATGGAGATGGGGGAGCGCGGCCAGCGTCGCGTTGCCACGTACTTTTTGCACGAGCAGATGCTCGCCAACTATCGCGCGCTGTACGACGAGACGGCGTGTGCGTTTAACCTGCCCAGAGAGGGGGAGTAGCCGGTGGCCGGAATTGGTTTTGAGCTCAAGCGCCTGTTTAGACGCAAGGGTCTGTTTGCCACGATGCGTGCCTATGGCTACGCCGGCATTGTGTGCAGGGGTCCCATGCTGTTGGGCGTGCTGCTCCAGGTGGGTATCTTGGTGCTGTGCGGTCTGTGGGGTGTGGGCCGTGCCAACCAGGATCTGCTGGTGTGCATGGTGACCTATACGCTGCTGGCCTCGCTTACGCTCACGAGCTTTTTCTCCATGCCGGTCACGCGCTTTTTGGCCGACATGCTTTTTGCCGAGCTCGAGGATGAGATACTGCCTTCGTTTTGGGGCTCCAACGCCATCATGCTCGTTGCGGGCACCGTGCTCTACGGCGTCTTTTTGCTGTTCTCGGGCGCCACGCTGCTGCAGGGGCTGCTGTGCCTGTGGCTGTTCAACATTATGATCGTCAACTGGAACGGCATGAATTACCTCACGGCCATCAAGGATTACCGCGGCATCCTTTGCAGCTTTGCGGCCGCCATTGGCGTGGCGTGCCTGTGCGCCCTGGCCGCGCTGGCGCTGGGACTGCCGCCGGTCGAGGGTCTTTTGGCATCAATTGCTCTGGGCTACGGCGTCATGCTCGCCTGGGACGTGGTTCTGCTATACCGGTATTTTCCTCAGAGCGACCGCAGCCCCTGGCTCTTTTTACGGTGGCTCGATCAGTTTATGCCGTTGGCGCTCACGGGCTTGTTTACCAACCTGGGCCTCTTTGCGCACTTGGTGATAATTTGGGCCGGTCCCATTGGCGTGCAGGTCAAGGGCTTGTTTTATGGTGCGCCCTACTACGATGTGCCGGCGCTCATCGCGTTTTTGACGATCCTGGTCACGTCCGTCAACTTTGTGGTCTCGGTCGAGGTCAACTTTTATCCGCGCTACCGCGACTACTACAGCCTGTTCAACGACGGTGGCGTGGTGGGCGACATTGTGGTGGCCGAGGAGGAAATGCTTGCCACGCTCAACCGAGAACTACGGTTTTGCGCGCTCAAGCAGCTGTTTGTGACGGCGGCGGTCATCTCGCTCGAGACCACGGTGCTGTCGGCCCTGCCATTGGGCTTTAACAACCTGATGCACGGGTATTTTCGCACGTTGTGCGTGGGCTACGGCTTGTATGCCGTGGGCAATACGGTGTTGCTCATCTTGCTGTACTTTACCGACTACAAGGGGGCTGTGCTGGCCTCGGGGCTGTTTGCCGGTGTGGCCGGGCTGGCGACTGCCGTTTCTCTGCTCTTACCGCAGCAGTTTTACGGCTTTGGCTTTTTGTTGGGTGCAGCGGTGTTTTTTATCGTGGCGCTGCTGCGGCTCGATACCTATACCGCCAACTTGCCGTATCGTATCCTGAGCCAGCAGCCCATTGTGGCTACTGACAAGACGGGCTGGTTTACCGAACTTGGCCGGGTGCTCGACCGTGTTGAGCAACGCTACGAGGACAAGCGCGTGGGCGGTGATCCGCGCAGTGCGTTTGAACGTATGGTGGTTCGCCTGTTCCAAAAACATTGGGGAGGTTCTGATGATCGATAAGTTGATGTCTCGCCGCTGCCTGATCGAGGCGGCTGCCGGCGCGCTGTTGCTTTCGGGCTGCTCGTCTCAGGACGAATCCTCGACTAAAAAGGTCAAAAAGCAGGACAAGATTAAAAAGGCCGAGTCCTCGGACGGCACCAAGCACCTGCGCGATAAGGACGAGCTGTACGAGGTCTACGACGACTCGGGCATTGTGACCATGTACCTGACGGTCTCGCGCGGCAACAGCTCCGAGAACACCGACCACAGCTGGGCAGAGATCAACACGTACTCGGTGTATGACTATGCCGACATGGGTGTGACGCGCTATCAGGTTATGGGCCTGCTGCAGCCGGGCGACGAAGAGGGCCCAGTTGCCGGCGAGGTTGGCTATGGCGAGGAAGCGCCCAATGCCACCGTGCAGGTGCGTGGCCAGACGTCGAGCGGTTATACGCAGAAGAACTACAAGGTGGAGCTCAAAAAAGGAAAAGGTACCTGGCGCCAGCAGCGTGCGATTGCGCTCAACAAGCACATGGGCGAGGGTATGCGTTTTCGCAACAAGATGGCCTATGACCTTATCCGCGGGATTCCCCAGATGATGGGCCTGCGCACGCAGTTTGTGCATCTGTGGGTGTGCGACCAGACCGAAAAGTCAAACGATACCTTTGAGGACTACGGCCTGTTTACGCAGGTGGAGCAGCTCAACAAGACGGCGCTTAAGGCACATGGCCTAGATAAGAGCGGGCACCTGTACAAGGTGAACAGCTTTGATTTCCATCGCTACGAGGACACCATTAAGCTTGCCGATGATCCCGACTACAACCAGGCAAGCTTTGAAGGCATGCTCGAGATTAAGGGCGATACGGACCACACCAAGCTCATCGAGATGCTCGATGCGCTCAACGACGAATCGCAAAAGATCGATGACGTGCTCGACATCTACTTTGATACCGAGAACCTGGTCTATTGGTTGGCGTTTCAGATCCTGACGGGCAACTGCGATACGCAGAACCGCAACTGCTATCTGTACAGCCCGCTTAACTCCAAGGTCTGGTACATCCTGGATTGGGATAACGACGGCATGCTGCGTAAGCTTGAGCTGAGCCTGACGGGGTTCTCGGATTATGCGAGCTGGGAGCGCGGCGTAAGCAACTACTGGGGCAACGTGCTATTCAATCGTGCGCTGCGCAGCAAGGCGTTCCGCGGTGAGCTCGATCGCGCCGTCAAGGACCTGCGCTCGTATATGACCGAGGCACGCCTGACCAAGATGATCAAGCACTACCGCGAGGTGACTGAATCCCTGGTCTTTGCTTCGCCCGATATCGACAATCTGCCTGTCACCAAGGACCAATACGAGCAGATCGCCGCGTCGATTCCCTCCGAGATCGAGGAGAACTACAAGAGCTTTCGCGAGAGTTTTAAAAAGCCCATGCCGTTCTACATCGGCGTGCCGCAGATCGATAACGGTAAGCTGCGCATTAACTGGGATGCGTCCTACGACTTTGAGGCGCGCGACATTCGCTACACCGTAGAGCTTGCGCGCGACTATGCCATAATCGACGTGTTCTTTAAGGCCGAGGACGTGCTGCTTCCCGAGGTGACCTGCGATGCGCCCGATGCCGGCCAGTATTTTGTGCGCGTGCGTGCCGCCAACTCCGACGGCTTTACGCAAGATGCGTTTGACTACTATGTGACTGACGACGGTAAGCACTACGGCATGAAGTGTTTTTACGTGCAAGACGGCGGTAAGGTCGTGGAGGACACGTATGAGGAGGGCTAGCGCGCTGCTTGAGCGCTTGGCGGCCCCGCCTGTGCGTGCCACGCAGGAGCGTTACCGCCACGAGCTCAAATATCTCATTAACGAGGGCGAGCACGCCGCGCTTGCCTGTCGCATGGCGCCGGTGTTTAAGCTGGACAAGCATGCGCGGGCGGGCGGTTACACCATTCGCAGCCTGTACTTTGACGACTACTGCAACTCGGCCTACGAGGAAAAAGACGCCGGCATTCTCATGCGCAAAAAGTATCGCGTACGCATTTATAACGGCAGCGACAAGGTGATTAAGCTCGAGCGCAAAAAGAAGTACGGCAGCTGGATCTACAAGGAGGACGCGCCGCTTACGCGCGGCGAGTTTGAGCAGATTCTGGCTGGCGACTACGACTTTTTGCTGAGGAGCCCTTATCCGCTCTGTCGCGAGTTCTACATCGAGTGCATCTGCAACATGATGCGCCCGCGGACCATCGTGGACTACGAGCGCGAGCCGTGGGTGATGGATGAGGGCACCGTGCGCATTACGTTTGACATGAACGTGCGTGCCGCGGTGGGAAGCTTCGATATCTTTGACGCGACGCTGCCCGCGCTGCCGGTCCTGGAGCCCGGCAAGCTGGTGATGGAGGTCAAGTTTACGGAGTTTTGCCCGCAGCTCGTGCGCGATATGGTGCCGCCGGGCGCGGCCGAGCTTACGGCGGTCTCCAAGTACTGCCTGTGTTACGAAAAGACCGCCTCCCTGCGCGGTTTTAACTAC
>CALJNY010000312.1 GCA_937981515.1 uncultured Collinsella sp.
GGCCGACAAGAACGTCGCCGTCCAGTCCGGCTCCAACGGCCCAGCCATCCTGGAGGAGTTCGCCCCCAAGGCCAGCCAGCAGGAGTTCAAGACCGACGAGGAGGCCCGCCAGGCACTCCAGCAGGGCCGCGTTGACGCCTACGTCATCGACAACAACATGCAGCAGAGCGCCCTGGTCCGCGAGCCGGGCAAATACAAGATCGCCGGCAAGCCCTTCGGCAGCAAGGAGCCCTATGGCATCGGCCTGCCGCTCGATTCCGATGGTGTCGCCTTCGTTAACGACTTCCTTAAGAAGATCGAGGACGACGGCACCTGGACCGAGCTGTGGCAGATCTGCATCGGCGACCGTACGGGCGACACCAATGTTCCCGAGCTGCCCGAGATCGGCGCCTAGGCAGCGAGCCTGGTAACGGCCGCAACGAAACCATACGGAAACGCATGATGCGCTTTATTGCGGTAAACTGTTTCCTCACTGAGTTGTCGGGGCTTCCGTACACACGGGAGCCCCTTTCCTTATCGGCGGGAGGTCCGCATGAGTCTCTCCGAACTCTGGTCGCTCTATGGCCAGAACTATATCGACGCGCTGCTAGCAACCTGGGGCATGACGCTTGAGTCGTTTGCCATCGCCACGGTGCTGGCCGTCGCCGTCACCGTGATGCGCGTGTCGCCGCTCAAGCCGCTGCGCGTCTTTGGCGACCTGTATGTCCAGGTCTTCCGTAACATCCCCGGCATCGCGCTGCTCATTATCGTCGTCTATGCGCTGCCGCCGCTCAAGGTCGTCCTGCCCTACCGCACCTGCGTTATCGTCGCCACGGTCCTTTTGGGCTCGGCCTTTGGCTCCGAAAACTTTATGAGCGGCATCAACACCGTCGGCGTCGGCCAGGTGGAAGCCGCCCGCTCGCTCGGCATGAGCTTCAGCCGTATCCTCGCTAAGATCGTGATTCCGCAGGCGCTGCGTTCGAGCGTGCTGCCCATGACCAACCTCTTTATCGCCGTCATGCTCACCACCGCGCTCGGCAGCCAGGTGCCGCTTAAGCCGCAAGAGCTTACCGGCGTGGTGAGCTACATCAATACCCGCTCGCTCGGCGGCGTCGCCGCGTTCTTTATCTCGGCGCTCGGCTACCTGGGCACGGCCTTTGTGGTGAGCCACATTGGCAACTATATCGATAAGAAGGTGAGGATCCTCCGATGAGCAAGCATTCCTCCCCTGCACTCACCATGCGCGATGCGCTCTACGAGGCTCCCGGCCCCAAGATGCGCGCCAAGATTCGCATCGGCACCGCCATCTCGCTTGTTGCTGTCGCCGCGCTCGCCATCCTGGTGCTGCAGCGCTTTTATGTGACCGGCCAGCTTTCGGTCCACTATTGGTATTTCTTTACGCACCTCACCACCTGGAAGTTCCTACTTGCCGGCTTTGAGGGCACCGTTAAAGTCGCACTCACCGCTGGCGCCATCGCGCTGGTGCTGGGCTTAGCCCTTATGCTCGGCCGCACCAGCGACATTAAGCCGCTGCAGCTGGCCTGCCGCGTGCTCACCGATTTCTTCCGCGGCGTGCCGAGCCTGCTGTTCATCTACTTCTTCTTTTTGGTACTGCCCCAGTACAAGATCGCGCTGCCGTCGTTTTGGATGCTCACGCTTCCCGTCGCGCTCGCTGCCGCCGGTGTACTTGCCGAGATTTTCCGCGCCGGCGTCAACGCCGTACCGCGCGGGCAGGTCGAGGCGGCCCAGGCACTCGGTCTCTCCAAAGCTAAAATCACCTTTAAAATCGTGTTGCCGCAGGCTATTCGATTTATCATCCCGTCGTTGATTTCGCAGCTTGTGGTCGTGGTCAAGGACACCACCGTCGCCTATGTGGTGAGCTACCCCGACCTCATGCAAAACGCCCGCGTGCTCATTACCAACTACGACGCTCTCGTGTCGGTCTACCTGGTAATCGCGGTCATCTATATCCTCATCAACGTCGCGATTAACAAGGCTGCTGTCTACGTTTCGCACAAGACCGGCGCGACCATCATCCGCTAAGTACCCACGTTCTCAAAGCATAAGGAGCCGAGCATCATGGCACAGAGCACTTCTTCCACCGGCAATCAGCCGCTGATCGAGCTCAAACACGTCGATAAGCACTATGGCGACCTGCACGTCCTCAACGACATCAATCTCTCGGTCGACCGCGGCGAGGTCGTCGTGGTGATTGGCCCCTCGGGCTCGGGCAAGTCGACCATGTGCCGCACCATCAACCGCTTGGAGACCATCGACTCGGGCGAGATCCTCATCGAGGGCGAGCCCCTGCCGCAGGAAGGCAAGGATCTTGCCCGCATGCGTGCCGAGCTGGGCATGGTGTTTCAGCAGTTCAACCTGTTTGCACATATGACCGTACTGCAGAACGTCATGCTGGGGCCGGTCGACGTGTTGGGCGTCTCCAAGGATGAGGCTCGTGAGCGCGCCATGGACCTGCTGAGCCGCGTGGGCGTTGCCGAGCAGGCCGATAAGGTGCCCGCACAGCTCTCGGGCGGCCAGCAGCAGCGCGTAGCCATCGCCCGCTCGCTTGCCATGCAACCCAAGGCCATGCTCTTTGACGAGCCCACGAGTGCCCTTGACCCCGAGATGATCAACGAGGTGCTCGAGGTCATGGTCCGCTTGGCGCAGCAGGGCATGACGATGATCGTCATTACGCACGAGATGAACTTTGCCCGCCGCGTGGCCGATCGCGTCGTCTTTATGGCCGACGGCCAGATCGTGGAAACCGGCACGCCCGACGAGTTCTTCGACCACCCCCAGACCAAGCGCGCCCAGGACTTCCTCAACTCCATCAAGGGCCACTAACCAGACCGCCCACCTACCCGCCATGCCCATCCAAACTCGAAAGTTACACCTATGATCGGAACTTGTACTTCATCGTCCTACACCCCGCACGTCGACGTCGCCCCCGCCGACCGCCCACTCATCCTCGTCGCACCGCGCTGGGAAGAGGCAGAGCCGTTTTTAACCGAGATGCTCTCCCCCAACGAGGAAATCGCAAGTGTCTTTGTCGATGCCATCCTTGCCGCTGGCGGCCTGCCGCTGCAGATGTCCATCACCGAGGACATTGAGGTCATCCGTCATTACGTCGATATCGCCGACGGCATCGCCATTCCCGGCGGCCCCGATGTCAATCCCAAACGTTGGGGCGATGATCGACCATACGACCCCACCCTCTGCTGCGAGATCCGCGATAGCTTTGAGTTTAAGCTGGTCGGCGAGGTGCTCCGCGCCAAAAAGCCGCTCTTTACCACCTGCCGAGGCACGCAGCTGCTTAATGTCGCCACCGGCGGCACCCTGTGCATGGACGTGCCGAGCCTGGGCGCTCGCGAGGGCCGCACGCAGTGGCGCCACACCCACGTACTCAACGACCCCGTGCATCCTGTCGAGGTCGTGCCGGGCTCGCTGCTGGAGCGCGCGGTTGGCGGGCACAGGCTGATCCAGACCAACTCCGCACACCACTGCTGCGTCGATCGCCTGGGCAAGAGCACGCGCTTGGTCGCCAAGGCAACCGACGGCGTTCCCGAGTGCATCGAAGTCGAAGGTCAACCCTTCTGCCTGGGCGTGCAATGGCACCCTGAGTACACGTGGAAGACGCTCGAGACCGACTTTAACCTGTGGAAGTCGTTTGTCGAGGCAGCGGCCAAGGTTAAGCAGGCTCGCTAGCTCGCGAACCACAAAACAGATAAGGGCGCCCCGCCGGCCACATGGTCCGGCGGGGCGCCCTTTCACCTATATGTGGCCGGCAAGCAGCCCAAGGCTCGCAAGCTCTTATTCAGCCGCCTCGCGCAGGGCCGACAACGTGGCCGCATATTGCTGCTGCAACGCATGCATTCCCTCGCGAGCGCCGTCAACGGCATCGGCGCCGCGCAGCGCCTCGGTCACCACGACCGCCGGCTCGTACAGATTATCGAATCCCAGGTTCTGGCTCACGCCCTTGAGCGTGTGCGCTGCCATAAACGCACCTTCGGCGTCTCCCGCCGCCATGGCGGCCTCCAGCTTGTCCATGCTCTCGTCATCCAAAAACTTGAGGGCAAAGCGGGCAAGCATTTCCTCGCCCATCAGCCGAGCGCACGCGTCGTCATAATTGGCGCCGATCTTCTCATACGCCTCACGCATGGAAATCATGGATTAAAACTCCTTTGGTCAAACTAAATCGTGGGAAACGCGACAACGTCGGCGGGGCGCGCCAACGTCTCGGCGATACGGTCTTGCACCTCGAGCAGGCAGTCGAGCAACAGCGGGTTAAAGGTGCCGCACTTACCGTCCAGGATCATCTGGATAGCCTCCTCGTGCGGGATGGCGCCCTTGTACACGCGCACACTCGTCAACGCATCATACACGTCGGCCACCGAGACCACCTGCGCGGCGATGGGAATCTGGTTGCCCTTAAGGCCATCGGGATAGCCCTTGCCGTCCCAGCGCTCGTGGTGCCAACGCGCAATCTGGTACGCATATTCCATAAGCGCATTGCCGACGTGATGGCGACCCAGCTCAAGCAACATGTCGGCGCCGATCGTGGTATGCGTCTTCATAATCTCGAACTCCTCGGGCGTAAGGCGCCCGGGTTTGTTGAGGATCGCATCGTCAATCGCCATCTTGCCAATATCGTGCAGCGCCGAAGCCAGGGCAATCGTGGAGCGCTCCTCATTGTCGAGGGAGATCGTGTCGCTACGCTGGACCAGACAGTCAAGCAGCAGCTCGGTCAGTTTTTCGATATTCGTAACGTGCCTGCCGCTCTCGCCGTTGCGAAGCTCCATGACGCCGGCCATGATGTCAATGAGCATGCGACTGTTCTTGACGCGCTCGTTGTACTGCTGGGACAGCAGGCTCGTCAGGCGGCGCTGTTTGGCGTATAGGCGGATGGTGTTGCTTACACGGCGGCGCACGACACGGGAGTCAAACGGGCGGTTGATATAGTCCGAGGCGCCCAGCTCGTACGCGCGCAGAACCATATCATCGGAGTCTTCGCTCGAAATCATGATGAAAGGCAGATTGTCGATACCCGATCGGCGAGACAGATCGCCCAACACCTCAAAGCCGCTTATGCCCGGCATGACAATATCCAGCAGCACGAGCGACAACTCATCGCCATAGCGGTCGACCATGTCGAGCGCCGTACGACCGTTGTCGGCCTCGAGGATGCAATACTCGTCCTTGAGCATCTCGTTGAGAATGGCTCGGTTCATCTCGGAGTCATCGACAATAAGCACCAAAGGCTTTTCGCTTTGGAAGGCTTCGATGGAATCGGCATCGGTCACGACCGTACCGGCTTTTGCCTTAGCGCGGCTCAATAACTGGACAGCGCGGCCAACGCCCTCATCGACCGTCTCGCCATGAATGCGAACGCCACCAACACATGCCGTCAAGCTCACGTACTCATGGCCCGGAACAATCGTGGCATGAACGGCATCGGACACCTGATGCAGGCGACGGGTGAAGTCATCGGAGGGAATATTGGGCATGAGGGGGTGCGGACGATTTCTTGGACCGCGCCTAGGCGTATCCAAGCTTCCTGCGGT
>CALJNY010000313.1 GCA_937981515.1 uncultured Collinsella sp.
CAATCGTCAAGTTCAAATGCGGAAAGGTCGCCGGCCTCCTGGGCCGCAGCAAGCGCAGCGCGTACCAGCTCTTCAATCTTCTCGGGCATAGATCCTCCTTGTGTTAAAGCCCCCGAGCTCTTGGTCACTCGTAGGGCAAAAGCCAGAGTTTGTAGCACTCTATCACAAGCGACGCACACTGTCGCAGGGTAAAGCCAATCGAAATTGCATATGCACAAAAATGACTACCGCTCTTGCGCGGTGGTACAAAGTTGGCGGTTTGCCTGCAATTTATACACGTTCTGGAAATGCATAAAGGCCTGAATAAGCCGTTCTATTTATCGAATACTCTTACCTATCGGAGTTGTGTGCTTTTCCTGCATAAAGTAAGGGTTTACGCACGTCAGCGTGGTATTCTTAACATACGTGAATTCGTATAAGTTGGAGGTAGCATGTTCTCAATCGGTCAACACGTCATTCATCCGGGTCAGGGAGTCTGCACTGTCGTCGGTTTTAGGGACGACACGCCGCAGCCCATGTTGTTGCTCGAGACCAAGCAGGGACATGCGCAGACGATCCTTATGTACCCCGTGGCGCAGGCCGATCGTTTGCACGCCGCCATCTCCCAGCAAGATGCCGAGCACCTGCTGAGCCACTATGACGAGCTCGAGTGCGACACCTTTACCGAGCGCAACAGTTCGCTTGAAGAGACGCACTTTAAGCAGCAGCTCAAGCTGGGAGCGCCCGAGACGGTTCGCGTGGCAAAAACCATGATGCACCGTATTCGCCAGGCCGAGGAAGCAGATAAAAAGCCCAGCTCTTACTACATGCGCGTACTCAAGGAAGCCAAACGCCGCTCCATCGAGGAGTTCGCCGTGGCCCTGGGCGTCACCGAGGAGGACGCCGAAGCCCGCCTAGCCCAAGCCGCCCTCAACTAACCCATCCGCACCAAAAACCACCACAAAGGGGACAGGCACCTTTGTGGTGGTTTTCTTGTTCTAGTAGTATTCATTCTTAGCGAAACCCACGAGCACAAGGAGTCCCTTATGGCAGAG
This sequence comes from uncultured Collinsella sp., assembly GCA_937981515.1. GTDB lineage: Bacteria > Actinomycetota > Coriobacteriia > Coriobacteriales > Coriobacteriaceae > Collinsella. The sequence goes on from CALJNY010000313.1 coordinate 1,035, forward strand.
CCGCTTACCGCCGGAATCACCCGCGACCGCGCGTTCGAACTGCTCAACGAGCACAACAAGGACCCGTTCCACATCACCCATGGCGAGACGGTCGAGGGCACTATGCGCTACTTTGCGCGCGAGTTCGACCCCGAGAACGAGGAGTTTTGGGGCATCGTCGGTCTGCTGCACGACCTGGATTGGGAGGAGCATGAGGACGACCCCATGAACCACACCATCTATGCTGCCGAGATTCTTGAGGGCGAAGGTGCGTCTCCCGAGCTTATCCGTGCCATCCAGACGCACACGTCCGATTTCAACTCTTCGCTGCCCAAGCCCGAGCTGCAGATGGAAAAGATCCTGTTTGCCTGCGATGAGCTCACCGGCCTGATCGGCGCCGCTGTCATCATGCGCCCGAGCAAGAGCGTCATGGACTTTACGACCAAGTCGCTCAAAAAGAAATTCAAGGACAAGCGCTTTGCCGCCGGCTGCTCGCGCGACGTGATTTCGCAGGGTGCCGAGATGCTGGGCTGGGAGCTCCCCGAGCTCTTCGACCGCACCATCGCGGCCATGCAGTCCTTCGCCCCCGACCGCGACACCTTCCAGGCCTAACCGCTCACGCCACCTAAAACCACCACAAAGGGGACAGGCACCTTTGTGGTGGTTTTTAGTTGCATCGGGATTAACCTGCCTTGCGAATTGACCACTCCCCCACGCCCGTCAGGCGCTGGATCTGACGGATTGAAAGGCCGGCCCTCCGCATTGCAGCCAAAATCTCGTTTCGTTTGATTTTATCGAGAGCCTTGACATCGGAAAGCTCGCTCAGACCGAACGAGCGAATCAGCGATAACCCCACATCCAGGGCTTCATCCTCATCGATGCGCCCACCCGTTGGTGGACGAACGACCACACCATTCGATGCGCCCATAAAAGTCTGATAGTCACGAACGCGCGGAAACGCAAAGCGAACAAACGCTAAATCGACCGTCGAATAGACGGGTCGCGTTCAACATAATCCAGATGGCTGCTCCATCGATACTCGTCGAACAGACAAATCCCGGCCTTTTGCGGATTGAAATGCACATATCGAATAGCATCGAGAAGATACTCATCGCTCAAAATAGGAGCGCTCGAAAATCTGTCCTGAAAAACATGGCCGACATGCCCATGCCGACGGTTATACCATGTCGCGTAGCAAGACATGACAAGATGCATTGCCTCGCTCACGTTATCATCGGGATCGCTTACAACAAGATGAACATGGTTGCCCATCAGACACCAAGCGATAAGTTTGATGTTGAATCGTAATATCGAGGACCGAACAAGTGACAGCAGCCGCTTCCTGTCTTCATCATCCTCAAACAGGAGCTGCTTGCCATTGCCTCTCATCGTAATGTGATACAGGCCAATCTGCGATTTCTGCCGCGGTTTTCTTGACATGGGCATCTCCTTGCTCTCATATCAAAACATACCGCCACAGCGCATGCAAAGCAGCGAGAATCTACTCACCGATTATGCCGTCCACCTGCCGAAATGTCATCTATTGCTTAACGGAAATATGCTTAGATACACTTGAGCAACGAACGAACGCGCGAACAAGCAAAAACCACCACAAAGGTGCCTGTCCCCTTTGTGGTGGTTTTAGTTTATACGGAGTTTAGGGGCGGACCTGGCCGGTGCCGCGGAGCTTGTATTTGTAGGTGGTGAGGGCCTCGGCGGCAAAGGGGCCGCGGGCGTGGAGCTTTTGGGTCGAGATACCGATCTCGGCACCCAGCCCAAACTCGCCGCCGTCAGTGAAGCGCGTGCTGGCGTTGGCGTACACGGCCGAGGCATCGACTGCATCCAAGAAACGCTCGCAGGCATCCGCGTCCTCGGCGATGATGGCCTCGGAGTGCATGGTGCCATAGCGGTTGATGTGCGCGATGGCCTCGTCCTCGTTTGCCACGACCTTCACGCTCATCTCAAGCGCCAGGTACTCACGGCCCCAATCCTCCTCAGTCGCGGCAACATAGTCGTCGCCCTCGGCAAGCCCAGCGTCGGCGCATGCAGCGCACGTGGCCTCGTCGCCGTGAATCAGCACGCCGTGGTCGTGCAGCACGGCAACGACTGCGGGCAGGAAGCGATCAGCAACGGCACGGTCGACCAGCAGTGACTCGGCAGCATTGCACACGCCCACGCGTTGGGTCTTGGCATTGACGATAATGTTGAGCGCCTTGTCAAAGTCGGCGGATTCATGCACGTAGATATGGCAGTTGCCCGTGCCTGTCTCGATTACCGGCACAAGCGACTCGCGCACGCAGCGCTGAATCAGGCCCGCACCGCCACGCGGAATGAGCACGTCGACGATGCCGCGGAGCTTCATGAGCTCACCGGTGGCCTCGCGGTCGGTGGACTCAATCATCGAGATAGCCTCGCGCGGGAAACCCTTGGCCTCGAGCGCATCGGCCAGCAACTCGGCAATCATGGCGCACGAGTGATAGGCCAGCGAACCGCCGCGCAGAATGCAGGCGTTTCCGGTGCGGATGCAGATGCCCGCGGCGTCGGCCGTCACGTTGGGGCGCGCCTCGTAGACCATGGCGACCAAACCCAGCGGCACGCTCACGCGGGTGAGGTCCACGCCACTTGCAAGCACGCGGTGGTCGAGCACGCGGCCGACAGGATCGGGCAGCTCGGCGAGCTTCTCCAGGCCGGCGGCCATGCCCTCGACGCGCTCGGGCGTCAGCAACAGGCGATCGAGGAGCCCCGCCGAGGTGCCCGCATCGCGCGCAGCGGACATATCGAGCTCGTTGGCAGCAACGATGGAATCGACGCCGTCGCGCAGCGCCGCGGCCATGGCGCGCGCGGCCTCCTGACGCTGCTCATCGCTCGCCGTGGCAAGCGATGCCGACGCCGCCTTGGCAGCAACGGCAAGATCGTGAACGTAGGTGGCTATATCGACCGACATGGACGGCCCTTTCTCTTAGATGTTTGCCAACCATGGTAGCCGATTTGCACGCGTCCTCGCCTACGGCGGTAGAATTGGTCAACCCGAAACACCGCAACGAATGGAAGCATCATATGGCGCTCATCACTTCGTACCACGTCCCCGGCCTGTATGTCGAGGACCACAGCATCGACGTCCCCCTCGACTGGCGCGGCCTGGAGCCCATGCTTTTGGCCGTCGGCAGCACCATGCGCCGCGGCGCCATGCCGGCGCCCATCGCCGGTGCGCCCGAGAGCATCAAGCTCTTCTACCGCGTGGTTTGCGCACCCGACCGCATCAACGACGACTTGCCGCTCCTCCTCTTTTTGCAGGGCGGCCCCGGCGGCGAGAGCCCG
>CALJNY010000314.1 GCA_937981515.1 uncultured Collinsella sp.
GCGAACCTCCAGTCCGGACCGCCCCGCGGTCCAACTTTCTGTCCGCACCCCCCTTCAAGCCCCCAAACAGGAACTATTCCACCGCAACTCATGAGGACATCGAGCTGTTAGGCTGCTCTATCCCTTAGTAATCGAGCTTCCACATGTAGCGGCGCGTCATGTAGTCCTTGTGGGTGACGGCAGAAAGCGCGCGCATGTACACGTTGTTGAGGATCGGGGCAAAGATCAGGTGGTTGAAGTACTCGCTCACGCTGTCCTTGATGTCGTTGAGGCCGAGCTCCTTGGCGTCGAGCTGATAGACGCGCTCGCCACCGTACTGGTTGACAAAGCGGATGCCGCGCTCGTCGTTGCAGCGGCTGCGGCCGACGCTGATGAGCTGGAACAGCGAGGTGCGCTTGTCCAGGATCTCGAAGGGGCCGTGGAAGAAGTCGCAGGTGTTGATGGTGCAAGAGTCGATCTGCAGCATCTCCTGCACATTGCAGATGCTAAAGACGTAGGCGGCACCAAAGAGCGGACCCTGGGCCATGACGTTGATGCAGGGCTTGTCGGCGTTCTGCTCGGCCCACTTGGCAGCGAGCGGACGGGTATACTCGACGGCCTTGCGATAGATGGGGTCGACCAAGTCGAACGCGGCCATGGCGGTCTCGTACTCGGCATAGCCCTCGGTCTGCTGCGTGAGCTCCACGGCGATCATGGTCACGACGGCGGAGTTGGTGCGGCCCATGCAGGACTCGTCGACGGCCAGGCTGTCGTACTGGATCTTGTAGTCGCAGACCTCGGTGAGGCCGGACTCGTCAACATAGATGGCGATGGTGCTGGCGCCGTGGTCCTTGGCGACCTGGGCGGCGACGATGGTCTCCTTGGTGCCGCGCATGGACACGACGACGGCCAGGGTGTTCTCGTTGACGTAGGCCGGGGTTGCGTGCACGAATTCGTTGCTGGTGTAGCTGGAGCTCACGACCTGCGTGGCCTCGTGCTCCATAAAGTATTGAGCAGGGTAGTTGCCGCCATTGGATCCGCCGGCGCCAATCCACACGACGCGCTTGATGCCGCCCTTGTCTGCCTTGTCAGCCAAAACCTGGGAGACGACATCCTTAACCTGTTCCTGAGTAGTCATCGTGCATCAGCCTTTCTTCTCGTTTGATGCTCTCGATGGCATACAAGTTACATACATGTTTTGGTTATGTCGACTAGTTGTATGCTATATTTGTCTTAGAAATTTTGCTGGTAAGGTTTTCGATTGTTCGTTACCAGCAGTTTTGTTCTTGTATTGAATACATGCTTGCTTAGTTAGGCATACAAGTTAGATATAGGTTGGCAATATGAGCGTCTCATCTAAAAAGAAACTGAGCCAATACGAGCGCTTGGCGGGCATGCTGCGCGACCGCATCGCCGCCGGCACCTACGCGCGCGGAGACAAGCTGCCGTCCGAGATGGAACTCATGGACGAATCGGGGCTGTCGCGCAGCACCGTGCGCCATGCCCTTAAGGTGCTCGTTGATGAGGGCCTGGTTCGCACCGAGCGCGGACGTGGTGCCTTTGTGGCCGACACGCCCGCGCTCCACGAGAACAACCTGGTGTTTTCGAGCTATACCAAGCAGGTCGAAGGCCAGGGCATGAAGCCCACCACGCGCACCGTGGACTCGGGCTTTACCAAGGCGGGCGGCAGCATAGCTAAGTTCTTTGATGCCGCCGTGGGCAGCAAGCTCGTCAAACTTGTCCGTCTGCGTTATCTGGACGATGCGCCGCTGTGCCTGGAAACCACCTATCTACCACCGAGCTTTGAGGCACTCATCGATCGCGATATCAACGGTTCGCTCTACGCCACGCTGCGACAGGAGTTCCATCGCGCACCGGCACGGGGGCATAAGACCTTTGAAGTGTGCTATGCCTCGCAAAACGAGGCGTTTTTGCTCAACGTTGAGCGCGGGCAGGCGCTGATCCTGATCACCGACTACGTCTACGACACCGACGGCCGCCCGCTCCATGTCTCCAAGCGCATCCAACGCACCGACCGCGCCAAATACACCGAGCCCATCGGCTAACCTGCCAAAATAGACCTGTCCCTAAATGGTAGGTTTGGGGAGGTCGGGGAACCAGGTTGGTTTGGGTTGGTTGGGCGTGCGCTCGGCTAGGACCAGCTCCATCCAACACATGTCGTACCAGCGGCCGAACTTTTGGGCGCAGCGGTCAAAGGCACCCACCAGGCGATATCCCATATGGGCATGGAAGTCCTGACTGTTGTGCGTCAGATACTCGTCGTCCTTGTCGTGCGGCACGGCAATGAGCGCGCACATATTGGTGATGCCCATCGCGATCAGACATTGCTTGAGCGTATCGTGCAACTTGCGGCCCAGCCCGCCGTGGCGCACGTCGCACGCCAGGTAGATCGACGTCTCGACCGACCAGTCGTATGCCTCGCGGCTGTTGAGCGGGCTCACATAGGCATAGCCTACCGGACGCCCGTCCAGCTCCATCACCAAATACGGATAGCGCTTGAGCGTACGCTCGATGCGCCCGGCGAACTCCTCAACGCTCGGCACCTCGTATTCGCAGGTAATCGCCGTCTGGCGCACATACGGCTCATAGATGGCAAGCAACGCCGGCGCGTCTTCGGGCGTCGCCAGGCGAATCGTCGGCTCGGACATCTCGGTCATACAACCCTTCTCCCCCAAAAGCAAAGGCCACCCTGCGCCAAACCCGGCGCAAGGCGGCCCCTCGTCATTACATCAGGCTACAGGACAGCCGCCAGCGCGTCGATGTCCTCCTGCGTCGTGGCCCAGCTGGTGCAAAAGCGCACCACCGTATGAGTATCGTCGTACTTTTCCCAGTACTCGATCGCCGCATGCTCGCGAATGCGGGCCATATCCTCGTTGGGCAGAATCACGAACTGCTGGTTCGTGGGCGTCTCCAAGAAGAACTGGTAGCCGCGCTCGTGCAGCACACGACGCAGCGCCCGAGCGGTCTCAATCGCCTGGCGACCAATCTCAAAATACAGGCCATCGGTAAAGAGTGCCTCAAACTGGACGCCCGTCAGGCGGCCCTTGGCCAACAGCGCGCCGTGCTGCTTAATGCGCGGAATAGGATGCGCCGGGGCGTGCATGCCACAGAACACCACAGCCTCGCCGCAAAGCGCACCACACTTGGTGCCGCCGATGTAGAACACGTCACACAGCTGCGCCAGCTCGGGCAGGGTAATGTCGCACTCATCGGCCGCCAGCGCATAGGCCAGGCGAGCACCGTCCACAAACAGCGGAATCTCGCGCTTCTGGCACACCGCGTGAATCGCCGCGAGCTCGGCCTTGGAGTACAGTGTGCCGTACTCGGTCGATAGGCTCACGTACACGGCACCCGGGAACACCGTGTGCTCGTAGCTCTCGTTTTCGTAGAACACCTGGATATAGTTCTCGAGGTCCTCGGCGTGCATCTTGCCCTCGTAGCCGGGGATGGTGAGCACCTTGTGGCCGCCAAACTCGATGGCGCCCGCCTCGTGGCAGGCGACGTGGCCAGTCTCGGCAGCAACGACGCCCTCGTAGGGCGCAAGCAGCATGTCGATCACCGTCGCGTTGGCCTGCGTGCCGCCCACCAGAAAAAACACGTCGGCATCGGGGGCCTGACAGGCCTCGCGGATAAGCTGCTTGGCACGCTCGGTGTGTGCATCGGTACCGTAGCCGGGCTGCGACTCCATATTGGTGTCGACGAGCGCCTGCAGCACTGCCGGATGTGCGCCGTGGGAATAGTCGTTGTTAAACGCGAGCATGGCAATCCTCTCTAGCCGGGCACGGGCCCGATGATTCAAACGGGGCTATTGTACGCCGTTGGGATAGGCAATGCGCGCGGCAAGGCACTCAAGCGCCAGCACCAGGGCAAAGCCGCAGCTCACGTCGCTCAAAAAATGCGCTCCGATCACGATGCGGCCAAAGGCGACGAGCGCCGCGACCACAACCGCCGCCCAAAAGACCACGCGGCGACGCGAAGGTTTTTCCTTAAAGGCCGCCGCGGGAAGCCCAGCGAGCATAAGGCCGATCGCCGCGTGCGCCGTATGTCCGCTCGCAAACGACTTGAAGCCGTCCTTGATCACGCCGGCGGCAATAAAGGCCCACTTGTCGGGGTTACCGATCACCCACCACGGCTGAAAATCGAGCCCCGGCGTCACCTCGATCACGCGCATGCGCGGGCGCGACCACAGCGGCTTGACGATCACGTTGAGGATAATGGCCTGAACGACCCACACGGCAAGCACCATCAACGCCCAGCGCGTGAGCTCGTCGGGCGCGGTGTCACGTGTAAGGCGGTAGGCGATGAGGTTGGCTGCGATGACCAACGCAAACGTCAAAACCAGCTGAAACGCAATAAGCTTGCCGCCGACGCGCAGCGATCCGATAATCTCGTAGCCGACCAGGCCCACGTTGATCAGAACGCCCAGTGCGGCGAGCCACTTGCTCGCCTTGGAATCGGGGCGTGCCGAGCGCACGAGCATAACGCCCGCGATGCTCGCCGTCAGCTCAAACGGCAGCTCGCCGGCCGCCTCGACAAAGCGACCGAACAAGCTGGACGAGTTGAACAGCGCGCTCGAAATCTGGTAATCGAAAAACGACCCAACGAACAGACAAAAGGCCAGGATGACCGCGATAGCAGCGGCATCTTTCTTATAGATATACCCGAACATGCTTTCCTTTCGATGGAACCAGATTGCCCAAGTGGGGCGTTTGCAGCGTCGACCCGTTAATCATCGTCGGACGCGCCCAGCTGCTGCAGCAGCATGAGTGCCGCGGCCACCGGGCCGGTGCCGTCGTTGGCGTCGAGACCGCGACCCAGGCCGCTGCCCGCGCCGGCGCCCGCCTTGTAGGGCACCGACAGCTTGCGGCTCTTGGGAAAGTTCACCGCGCCATAGCGGGTCTTAAGGTCAAAGGCCACCTTCTTGGGCACGTCGACGCCCAAAAACGTGATGCGACCGCCGCTGAACGTGACACCCTCGAGCCCTAGGCGCTCGCCGCGGATACGAATGCGTGCGCGGTTGAACAGGTTGAGTCCCGCCAACGGCAGCTCACCATGCGCGGCCTCGGTCTCTTCCTGTACCTCGTCAATGCTCTCCAGGTCCTCGGCCGCCGCGAGCTTGCGGTACACGAGCACGCGCTGGTCCACCGCCGGCAGGTACTCCTCGGACAAGAAGTAGTCGGCCGGCAGGTTAATACCCACGCTCGCCGCCTCCACGCCGGCATCGTCATCGCCGCGCGCCTCGGCCACGGCCTGGCCCAGCATCTGCGTAAACAGGTCAAAGCCCACGCTCGACAGATTGCCGTGCTGCTCGGCTCCCATAAGCGAACCGGCGCCACGGATCTCTAGGTCGCGCATGGCGATGCGCATGCCGCTGCCCAGGTCCTGGAACTCGGAAAGTGCGGTCAGGCGCGCCGTTGCCTCCTCGGTGAGCGGCAGCTCGCCCGGGAACATAAAGTACGCGTAGGCCTGCGTGGCAGAGCGGCCCACACGGCCCTTGAGCTGGTAGAGCTGCGCCAGGCCAAGGCGCTGCGAGTCCTCGATGATCAGCGTGTTGGCCGTTGCGTTGTCGATGCCGCTCTCCACGATGGTCGTGGCGATGAGCACGTCGATCTTCTTGGTCGCGAACTCGATCATCACGTCCTCGACCTCGCGCGGGCTCATCTTGCCGTGCGCCACACCCACGCGCGCCTCGGGCGCGGCCTCGTGCACGCGTGCCACGGCGTCGTCGATGGTCTTGACGCGGTTGGACACGTAGTACACCTGACCGCCGCGACCCACCTCTAGGCGAATCGCCGCGCTCACCACATCGGGGTCATACTCCCCCACGTGCACGATCACGGGGCGACGCCCGGTCGGCGGTGTGGTGATCAGGCTCATGTCGCGCACGCCGCTCGTGGCCATCTGCATGGTTCGCGGAATAGGCGTTGCCGAAAGCGTGAGCACGTCAATCTGCTCACGCAGGTTCTTGAGCTGTTCCTTGTGCTGCACGCCAAAGCGCTGTTCCTCGTCGATGATCACCAGGCCCAGGTTCTTGGGGTTCACATCGGCCGAAAGCAGGCGGTGCGTGCCGATAAGCACGTCGATCGTGCCCTCGGCAAACGCCTTGAGCGCGCGCTTCTGCTGCGCCGGCGTGCGGAAGCGGCTGAGCACCTCAACCTCGAGGCCAAACGGGGCAAAGCGCTCGAAGAAGGTCTCGTAGTGCTGCTGGGCCAGAATGGTCGTGGGGCAGAGCACCATGACCTGGCGGCCGGAGTCCACACACTTAAACGCCGCACGCAGGGCGACCTCGGTCTTGCCAAAGCCCACGTCGCCGCACAGCAGGCGGTCCATGGGCTTTGGCGCTTCCATGTCGGCCTTAATGTCGGCGATGGCCTCCAGCTGGTCGCGTGTCTCGTCGTAAGGAAAGCTCTCCTCCATCTCGATTTGCTCGGGCGTGTCGGGCGGGCAGGCGATACCGGTAATCGACGAGCGGCGCGTATACAGGTCGACCAGGTCAAACGCCAGCTTTTTGGCATTCTTGCGCGCCTTGTTGGTAGCCCGCGTCCAGTCGGCGGTGTTGAGCCTGGTCAGGCGCGGCTTATCGCCGTCGGGACCAACGTAGCGCGTAATGCGGTCAACCTGCTCCAGTGGCACGTAGAGCTTGTCGCCGTCGGCATATTCCAGCAAAAAGTAGTCGCGCTCCTTGCCGCCCACTTCCTGGCGCGCAATCTCGCTAAAGAGCGCGATGCCGTGGGTAGCGTGCACCACGTAGTCGCCCGGCTTAAACGGGAACGTGATTTGCGTAATGTCCACCTTGCGGCGGCTGCGCGCGCGGTTGGCGTCCATGCGGGCGTTGAGGTCGGCGATCGAGAACACGGCCAAATTGGCGTCGGGGACCACCACGCCCTGCGGCAGGGCGGCATCGACAAAGGTCACGCGTCCGCGCGAGATGGTGGGCACGGCGGCACCGGCGGCAGCCTGGGCCGCGCCCGCCTCGAGCGAGCGGGCGTTAAGTGCGTCGGCGCGGCGCTCGCGGATTGCAGCATGGGCCTCCTGGCGTGCGGCACGGTCGGCGGAATCCGCCGCTGCCACGCGCACGCGGTCGCCGATAGCGTCGGCGTTTTCGGGCGCGGCCGTCAGCGACTCCTCAAAGGTAATGCCCTCGTCACCAAAGGTGAGCTCCATCGACTCGCGCGCACCGCGGTCGGGAATGGCAAACACGCAGGCGTAGCGCTTGCCCACGACTTCCTGGATGCGCGTCATAAAACGGTTGTCCGAGCCTACGATAGCAGGCTGCTCAATCTTGAGCTCGGCCGTCACCGCGCCGCCGGCACGGATGAGGCTCACGTAGTTCAGGCGCTGCTGGGCACCAAAGTCGAGCTGCTGGGCACGTACATACAGGCCATCCAGTCGGTCAATCCCCGCCTCGCCGGCACGGGCCTCGATATCCTCGTAGGCGCGCAGGCAATCGTCGAACAGCGAGCGTGGCTCGGACAGCACCACGAGCGCCTTGCCACTCACGTGCGACAGTGGGCTCACGGTTTGGCCGTACATCACCGGCAAAAAGCGGTCGAGCTCGGGCGTGACGATGCGCGCATCCACCATCTCGAGCAGCGCCGCTAGCTTACTGTCGTCCTGGCTGGCGCGATAGAGCGCCACATGCATGTTGTGGACGGCTTCGTCGGTGAGCGCCAGCTCACGGCAGGGGAAGATCTCGATGCTGTCCTCGTTGCCGATGGTCTGCCCCGTTGAGCTCACCATGCGGCGGATGCGATCGATCTCGTCGCCGAAGAACTCGATGCGCACGGGCGCTTTTTCCTGCGCGGGAAACACCTCGACGGTGTCGCCGTGCACGCGGAACAGGCCGGGCGCGTCGGCGGCGCCGGCATTCGTGTAGCCCATGCCCACCAGGCGCTGCGGCACCTCGTCAAAAGGGATCTCCTCGCCCACCGCGAAGGTCGTGGACTCCCAGTAGCGGCTCTCGACCGGCGGCACGCAGCGCAGCAGCGCGCGAGCCGAGGCGACCATGATGCAGTTGTCCCCGCGCACGATGCGCCCGAGCGCCTCGCAGCGCTGGGCCACCACGGCGTCGTCGGGCGCCTGTTCGCGCCAAGGGTAGTCCTTACGCTCGGGAAAACGGCACACGTGTGCCAGGCCCACATAAGCGGCAAGGCTGCGCGCGGCGCGATCGGCCGCGTCCTCGCCGCTCACAATGTAGACCGTGGGGCGCGGACGACGTGCAAACTGGGCGGCGGCCATAAGCGTGCGACCCGACTGCGACACGGCCAGCGTCACGTCCTCGCCGGCATCGAGTCCGGCCTCGACAGTCTGCAAGGCCTCGGCAGTGTAGAGCTGCGCGGCTATACGGTGAATGAGCATGCTGTTCCTCCGGCATCGCTACGCCAAAAGCCCGCCGAGGCAAGCTCGGCGGGTCGTTCGTCAAAGTTCATTAACGTTTATGGTACCGCACGACCCCGTGACCAAAAGCCAAAGCGACATCATGCCAAATGTTGCCCACAACGGTCTTGCCAACGCGTTTTCCCAGCTTATTAATCCACTCTCCGTTTTTTGATTTGTTGTCTTCCGGCAGCGATTTACACCGTCCGCGCCCCCTGGCGAGCATTTCGAGCTGCAAAGCGCCTATAATTGATATTGCTTACGTATTCAATGTCACTTT
>CALJNY010000315.1 GCA_937981515.1 uncultured Collinsella sp.
ACCGCAGGAAGCTTGGATACGCCTAGGCGCGGTCCAAGAAATCGTCCGCACCCCCGATCGAGATTTTCCATAGGACCATTTCTTCCTGTCTTGATCTGTAACACCTAGACCCAATTTCCATCCTTAGTTGTTACAGATCAAGACATTTCGGTAATCCCCTTTCACCATCCTATTCAAATACAATTATTTTGTTAGTCTTGGTTAACTTTTTAGCATAAAACGGGTATCCTTTACGGCGTCGAGCAAACGGCACGCAGGAGCTCACCATGCTCAACCATCTCAAACATCATTTTGGCTCCCGACGCACCGGCGGTCACGGAGGCCTAGACATTGCGCGGCATATCGGCCCCGGGCTGCTCGTGACCGTCGGCTTTATCGACCCGGGCAACTGGGCCTCCAATATGGCCGCGGGCTCGCAGTTTGGCTACGCGCTGCTGTGGATCATCACGCTGTCCACGCTTATGCTCATTGTGCTGCAGCACAACGCGGCGCACTTGGGCATCGCCACGGGCACCTGTCTTGCCGAGGCCACGACACGTTACCTCCCCTGCCTCGTCGGGCGTGCGATACTCGGCAGCGCATATCTAGCCACGATCGCCACCGCCATGGCAGAGGTCCTGGGCGGTGCAATCGCGCTCCAGATGCTCTTTGGGCTGCCCGTGCGCGCGGGCTGCATCATCGTGGCGGCAGCATCGATGGCGATGCTCATGACGAGCTCCTATAAGCGCGCCGAGCGGTGGATCATCGCCTTCGTAGGCGTGGTAGGGCTCTCGTTTTTGGCCGAGCTTGCGCTGGTCAAGGTCGACTGGCCGCAGGCCGCCGCAAGCTGGATCACACCCAGCATGCCCACCGGCTCGGCCGCGATTATCGTAAGTGTCCTAGGCGCGGTCGTTATGCACCACAACCTCTTCCTGCACTCCGAGGTCATCCAATCCATGCACTTCGAAGGCCAAGACGAGCAGGTTATCGAAGAACGTCTACGCTATGAGCTCTTCGACACGCTCTTTTCGATGGGCGTGGGCTGGGCAATCAACTCGGCCATGGTCATCCTGGCCGCAACGACCTTTTTTGCGCACGGCATTGTCGTAGACGACCTCGCCGTCGCAGCGGCCACGCTCTCCCCCATCTTGGGCCCGGCGAGCTCGACCATCTTTGCGGTGGCGCTGCTGTTTGCGGGCCTATCGAGCAGCGTGACGGCGGGCATGGCGGCGGGCACCATCACTGCGGGCATGTTCGACGAGGAATACGACATCCACGACCGACATTCCTCGATCGGGGTTGCGGCCTGTTTCGTCGGCGCAGTGGCGGCATGCCTGGTCGTCCCAAATCCTTTTGAGGGTCTCATTTGGAGTCAGGCGCTGCTGTCGCTTCAGCTGCCGATTACGGTCTTTGTGCTCATACGACTCACCAGTTCGCCCCGCGTCATGGGCAAATACGCCAACTCGAGCCCGCTCAACGCGTTGCTCGTAGGGATCGGCGTCGTCGTAACGGCGCTCGACGCCGTGCTGCTAACGGGGATGTGATCGGACGGGGCACCTACCCAGGCAAACGTCTCAATCTGTAACAAGTAGACCCAATTTCCGCTTCTAGATGTTACAGATCGAGACATTTCTTCAGCTCCAACCTTTTGTCTCAACCTGTAACATGTAGACCCTTTTTGAGCCGCCACATGTTACAGATTGAGACAAGCAGTCGGCCGGACTCACAACAGACAGAATCGGCTAACAGCAGCCGTGATCCCTTGGGGAGGGAGGAAAAAAGGGCCCCGGCCGGGATGACCGACCGGGGCCCTTGGACAGAGCTATGTATTGCTGCAAGTCGTGTGTCTACGAGCTACTCCTCGACGAGCTCAAACTGATCGGGACCGACGCCGCACACCGGGCACACGTAGTCCTCGGGCAGCTCGGGCGTGTCGACCTCAACCTCGTAACCGCAAACGATGCACACAAACTTATACGTCTTCTTCTCCTCAGCCATGATGTTCTCCTCTCGAGCTTGACTGGTGATGTACTTCGCTTATTAGTATATGTTCTCAATAATATAATGCAAGTGTTTTTACAACAATTCTAGCCTTGATAGGACGAGGCCTTCGGAGGCGTCTTGCCCTTCAGGACCTTGTGATAGTAGTCGTAGGTGAGCGGCGTCTCGTCGCTCAGGCGCTCGGCATCCTCGACCTCGCCGATAAAGAGCAGGTGCGTGCCCACATCCACGGCATCAATCAGACGGCAGCTAAACAGCGCCGCCGCGTGCTCGGGCACATAGGGCATGCCCAGCGCGGTCTCGTGGGTCTCGTACTTGGCAAACTTGTCATAATCGCTGCTGGTGCGGAACCCAAAGTTACCGATGTAGAGCATGTCGGCAGTCTGATCGATCACGGTCAGCGCGAACGCTTTGGCCGATGCGATGACGCCCGAGGTGACATTGTCCTTGTTCACGGCAACCGAAATACGCGGCGGCATGGACGTCACCTGCACCGCAGTGTTGATGACGCAGCCGGCGCGCAACCCGTCTGCCGCAGCGCTCACCACGTACAGACCGCTCGGCATGGTAAAGAACGCAGTTTTGTCCATAACGATCACTTCCCTAGCTCGGGTTGGAACCTCAGGAATGTATGTACCCACAAAAAAGGCGGCACCCATAACGGACGCCGCCTTTAAGACATATGTGTCAGAACAGTAAGAAAGATGAGACGCCCGCAGTTGCGGTGAAATAGGGACTGAATAGCCCCTCAAACAGGCAAAACAGTCCGTATTCCACCGCAACTTATACAGAGTGCCTAGCGGTTGCGTTCCTTAAGGGCGCGGTCGATCTCGCGTTGGACATCACGCTTGGCCATGTCCTCGCGCTTGTCGTAGAGCTTCTTGCCGCGACCCAGACCCAGCAGCAGCTTTACGCGGCCGTCGGTATTAAAGTAGAGCTCCAACGGAACCAGCGCATAACCACGGTTGCGAAGTTTGCCGTCAAGAAAGTCGATCTCCTTGCGGTGCAGCAGCAGACGACGACGGCGATCAGGGTCGCGATTCCACACGCCACCATGGCTATAAGGGTGGATATGCAGTCCGACGAGCCAGCACTCGCCGCCACGAATCAGCGCAAAAGTGTCAGTGATCTGACAGGCGCGCTCGCGAATCGACTTGACCTCGGTGCCGCTCAGCTCAATACCGCACTCAAACGTCTCATCGATAAAGTACTCGTGATGTGCCGAGCGATTCTTGGAAATGAGTCTGCGCTCGCGCTTACTGGGCATCGCCGGCCTCCTTGGCTCCATCGGTTCCCTTGTCGGCACCCGCGCGCTTTGCCTTGCGCTCGGCATTGAGCTCGGCATCGCTCTCGCGCACCAGTTTGATAATCGCCGCGCAGGCCTCCTCGCCCACCAAGTCGCGAGCACGTACCGTCAGGCGCGTCGCCTCCTGCTTGTCGCCGTCGCTTGCAGCATCGGTCGCGCACATAATCAGGCAGATGGCAATCTCGGCCGAAGGCGAGGTCGGCACGCCTTGCAGGGCCAATTCACCCATCACGTGGTCGTCGCTCTCATCAGCGGCATCCGGATAGGTGGTATGGATCTTGTTGAGCAGGCGCGTCGTATGCGCATCGTTGGGCGCCAGGCGCAGCGCCAGACGCGCGCAGCCCACGGCAGCCGAAACGTTCTCGGTCTCGGGCTCCAAGAAGTACTGGCCTAGATTGGCGTAAGCGCGGGCGGCGCACTTGCCATCGCTTGCACGCTCCAGCACCGAGAACGAGAGCGATGCCCATTCCTGCTTGTCCTCGAGTGCGCGGAACAGCTCGGCCAAATCCAAGCGATAGTTGCAGTTCATGGGGTCCCAACGCACAGCCTGCATCAGGGCATTACGAGCGCTCACATAATCCTGCTGGCGAATGTAGGCAAAAGCCATATCAGAGTACAGGCGGTCAAACGGCACCTCGACCTGCACGAGCTCGCGCGGATCCTTCTCCACGCGGCGATAGGCCAAGCGCTCAAACTTGCTATCGAAGCTAAAGTATTGGCGCTTCTCCTCCGTCTTGCACTCAGCGTCGATATACTCCTCGGCGAGCTCCACCAGACGCTCCAGCAGCGGCGTCGCCGTAGCCAGGTCGCCCTGCGCCAGATAGTTCTCGGCATACGTGATGTCTTGCAAGCTGATGGGCAGATCCATGGCTACTCCTCGATCTGAGCGAAACACGGCAGGCGCCGTATATACGGTCAATACACAAAACCCGGGTCTCTTACGAGGCCCGGGCGTTCAATTTTGGTAGCCCGTACCAGATTCGAACTGGTGATCTCCGCCTTGAGAGGGCGGCGTCCTAAACCGCTAGACGAACGGGCCATATGTAGCAAATGCAATGGCTGGGATGGAGGGAGTCGAACCCCCATTGACGGAACCAGAATCCGCTGTCCTGCCATTAGACGACATCCCAATGACTGCATCGCTGCGCTCGGCTGTGCCTTTGCGCAAGAAAGAAATATACGGGAAGTCTCGCCGTGACGCAAGCCCCAATTTTGACTTTTTTGAAATTCAGTCAAATTGGCCTAATTTAGTCCAACCCGTGAAGGACCTGTGAAGCCGACCGCTGTACACGAGGGGCAAAACGCCGCGAGCGGTAGCCGTCAACCGTTGGCAGATTCTACCGCGAAAACGATAGCACCAGGCAACACAATCGAAGTATCAATGATCGCGTAGATATCGAGGCGCCATGGACG
>CALJNY010000316.1 GCA_937981515.1 uncultured Collinsella sp.
CGTCCGAATTCTCCCCCAGGGAGGCCTGCTGCACGATCTTGGCAAGGCTATCGACCAGGATGGCGAGGGCCCGCATGCCGTTATCGGCGCCGAGCTCGCCCGTCGCTACGGCGAGAAGCCCGTTATCGTTCACGCTATCGAGGCTCACCACGCCGACGTCGATCCCAACACGGTGCTCGATGTTCTGGTCCAGGCTGCCGATGCCGTTTCTGCCTCGCGCCCCGGTGCCCGTCGCGAATCGGCCGAGAACTACATCAAGCGCCTGGAGAAGCTCGAGGAGATTGCCAACTCCCATGACGGCGTCGAGCGTACCTATGCCATGCAGGCTGGTCGCGAGGTTCACGTCATGGTTCAGCCGGACAAGATTTCCGATGCTCAGTCCACGGTCTTGGCTCATGACATCGCCCATCAGATCGAGGAAGAGATGGAGTATCCCGGTCAGGTGCGCGTCGTCGTGATTCGCGAGAGCCGCGCTGTCGATATCGCTAAATAACATGAACGACGCGAACGAGCTCATCTCATTTATCGCGTCGATGTCCGGGGAGGGCAACCTTCGCGTCGAGGAGAACCTTGGCGAGTGGTATGTCCGCCTCCGCGTTTCGGAGGCCGAGCGGCGCCAGGCAAAGCACGACATTCAGCATGTCGAGGATATTGTCATCGAAATGCTGCGTAACGCTCGTGATGCCGGCGCCGACAAGGTCTATCTCGCCACGACCAAGGAAGATGGCGTCCGTACGCTTGTATTTCTGGATAACGGCTCGGGCGTGCCGCAGGATATGCAGGAACGCATCTTTGATGCCCGCGTTACCTCCAAACTCGAGAGCATGAAGATGGATCGTTGGGGCGTTCACGGTCGAGGCATGGCATTGTTCTCGATTAAGCAGAACACCGACGAGGCGCGCGTTGTCACGTCGGATGTTGACCTTGGCTCGGTCTTTAAGGTGAGCGTCGCTACCGACCGACTTGGCGAGCGCGCCGATCAGTCCAGCTGGCCTCAGGCCGTGAAGGACGAGGACGGTCACTATGTCTGCGCCCGCGGTCCTCACAACATCATTCGCGCCGCCTGCGAGTTTGCCCTCGAGGAGCTTCGCGCCTGTGATGTCTATTTGGGGTCTCCGTCCGAGATTGCCGCGACGTTGCATGCGCAGGCGTCCAGCCGTCTCGATGCTTCTCGTCTTTTGTTTATCGATGACGAAGCCGAGCTTCCGGTGGTTGATCGCCTGGGTCTTGCTTCGGATGCGGAAGACTTTATCCGTATCTGTTCGGGTTTGGGCCTTGAGATGTCCGAGCGTACGGCTCATCGTATCTTGGCTGGCCAGATTAAGCCCGTCCGCGGTGTGACCGCACGCCTGCTTCGCGAGCGCGATTCGTCCTCACACGCGTCCGCTCCGGTTGATCTCGCCAAAGATCGTCGCGGGCTGCGTATCGCCAAGGACGACATGGCGCAGTTCTCGCGAGCAGTGGAGCGCGACTTTAACGATCTTGCATCGCGGTACTATCTCAACCTTTGCGGCGACCCCAAGATTCGTGTTTCGCGTGATCGTATTACTGTGACGTTCGATCTTGCCAAAGAGGAATAGCATCTTTACCGAGTCCGTTCGGTACGATACAGTTATTGCAGTTAAAACGTACTTTTAAACGCAGGAGTTTCTTCATGGATTGCCTGAAGGTATCAAGCAAATCATCGCCCGCGTCCGTTGCCGGCGCCATTGCCGGCATGGTCAAAGATGGCGTTCCCGTCAATATTCAGTGTGTCGGCGCGGGTGCCGTCAATCAGGCCATTAAGGCTGTGGCCATTGCACGCGGATTTTTGATTCCGACCGGGTTTGATATTTCCTGCGCGCCGGTGTTCTCCGACATCCTCATCAACGGGGAGTCGCGAACCGCCATCCGTCTTTCTATTTACGTTCATCAGATTAATCGAGCTGCTATGGATAACGTTGTGATGGACGACGTTAAGCCTGTGGCGTAGCGTGTTTGCTCTTTGCCTTCGCTCTTTGATTCCACCTATTCCACCTCGTTAGGACTACTACACATGGACCAGGGTTCCGTACGCGATATTCTTGCCGGTAAAACCTACTTTATCCGCACCTTTGGCTGCCAGATGAATCAGCACGACTCCGAGCGCGTGAGTGGCCTGCTCGACTCATATGGCTGCCTTATGGCGCTCGATCCGGAGCATGCTGACATTGTCGTGTTCATGACATGCTGCGTTCGTGAGGCCGCTGACACCCGTCTGTACGGTCAGTGCAACTCTTGTAAGAGCCTCCCGCCTTCGCCCTCGGGCAAACGCGTGGTCGCCGTGGGCGGCTGCATCGCGCAGCGCGACGGCGAGGGTCTGCTCACCAATGTCGATAACGTCAATGTTATCTTTGGCACGCATTCCATCGCGCATGTGGCCGAACTCATTGCCGAGGCATTTTTGGACGGCAAGCGTCATATTCGCACCAATGAACACGAGGACACGGATGCTATGAGCATGCCGTGGCATCGTGAGACCCAGTATCACGCCTGGGTCCCCATTATGACGGGCTGTAATAACTTCTGCACCTATTGCATCGTGCCGTATGTGCGCGGTCGCGAAAAGAGCCGCCCTTTCGAGGAGATTGTCGACGAGGTAACCGGTCTAGTACGCCAGGGCGTGCGAGAGGTCACGCTTTTGGGTCAAAACGTCAACTCCTATGGTCGCGATCTGTTTGGCAAGCCGCGCTTTGCCGACCTGTTGCGTGCCGTGGGCGATACGGGTGTAGAGCGCATCTTCTTTACTTCCTCGCACCCCAAGGACCTGCTGCCCGAGACTATCGACGCTATGGCCGAGACGCCTGCCGTCATGCCGCAGCTACACCTGGCAGTTCAGTCGGGCTCGACGCGCATCCTTAAAGAGATGAATCGTCGCTATACGCGCGAGGATTATCAGGGGCTCGTCGATCGCATCCGCAATCGCATGCCCGATATCGCGCTTTCGACCGATATCATCGTGGGCTTCCCCGGCGAGACCGAGGAAGACTTTGAGCAGACGCTCTCGCTTGCCGAGACGGTCCGTTATGCCCAGGCCTATACGTTTATCTATTCCAAGCGCGCCGGTACTCCGGCAGCCGAGATTGACGATCCCACGCCGCATGAGGTGATTCTTGAGCGCTTCAACCGTCTGGTGAAGGTTATCGAGACCACAGCGCACGAGTATAACCAGGGTGAGCTCCA
>CALJNY010000317.1 GCA_937981515.1 uncultured Collinsella sp.
ACCGGCAGCGTGAACGAGGCGCTCACCTCCGCCGTGGCCGTGTTGGTGATCAGCTGTCCGTGCGCACTGGGTCTGGCCACGCCCGTCGCCATTATGGTGGGCACCGGCAAGGGCGCCGAGATGGGCATTCTGTTTAAGAGCGCCGAGGCGCTGGAGGACCTGCGCAGCGTGAGCACCGTGGTACTCGACAAGACGGGCACCGTCACCCGCGGCAAGCCTGCCGTGACCGATATTGTGGTTGCCGCGCGCGCCGATGGCTCGCCCGCCATGAGCGAAAAGGCGCTACTCAAGCTTGCCGCCGCACTAGAGCGTCAGAGCGAGCACCCACTGGCCGAGGCGATTATGGCCGAGTGCGAGACGCGCGGAATCGTCGCACGCATGGTCGAGGACTTTGCCGCCGTGCCCGGTCGCGGCGTCACGGCGCGCGAGGGGCAAAACGCCATCGCAGCCGGCAACGTTCGTCTGATGAGCGAGCTGGGCGCGGAGGTGCCCGCCAGTCTTGCCGAGCAGTTCGCTGCCGAGGGCAAGACGCCGCTGTTCTTTGCCAAGAACAGCGAGCTCATTGGCACCATCGCCGTGGCTGACGAGGTCAAAGAAACGAGCGCCGAGGCAATCGCCGCGCTCCGCAAGCTCGGCGTCGACGTGCGCATGCTCACCGGCGACAACCGCGTGACGGCCGAGGCCATCGCTCGCCGCGTGGGGCTGAGCAGCGAACAGGTCATCGCCGACGTCCTGCCCGCCGACAAGGAACGTCACGTGCGCGAACTGCAGGATGCGGGCGGCAAGGTCGCCATGGTGGGCGACGGCATCAACGACTCCCCCGCCCTGGCGCGCGCCGATGTGGGCCTTGCCATCGGCACCGGCGCCGATATCGCCAAGGAGGGTGCCGACGTGGTACTCATGCGCAGCGACCTCATGGACGTCGCCCGCGCCATCGAGCTTTCACGCGCCACGATCCGCAACATCAAGCAGGACCTGTTCTGGGCACTGTTCTACAACGGCATCGGCATTCCGCTGGCGGCGGGCGTGTTCTTCCCGCTCACTGGGTGGCAGCTCTCGCCGATGTTCGGCGCCGCGGCCATGAGCCTGTCGAGCGTGTGCGTCGTAAGCAATGCGCTGCGCCTGCGAACCTTTAAACCAAAAGTGGCAAAATAGGCTCACCATCAAGTCCATTTAGAACGGGTTTTCCAGGTGCCCGAGATTGACCTGAAAGAGGAGCGACGCGTACTTTGGTACGCGAGCGACGGCTTGAAGGTCAAGGTCGGGTGTCTGGGAAAGCCGACATAACAGAGAGGAATACCCATGCGTTACACAATCAAGACTTCCGGCCTCATGTGCGGCCACTGCGACGCTACTGTCGAGACCGCGCTGCTCAACGTAGCCGGCGTGACCGATGCCGACGCCGATCACGAGACCCAGACCGTCCAGGTGGAGTGCGCCGACACCGTGACCGCCGAGCAGCTCGCCGCCGCCGTCGAGGGAGCGGGCGAGAAGTTCCACGCCCTGTCCGTGGCCGCCGCGTAGCAGACGCCGCCTACTCAATCCTCAGAAGTTGCGGTGAAATAGTTCCTGTTTTAGCGCTTCAAGCCTGCAAACAAGAACTATTTCACCGCAACTGACAGGGGCATCCGGAAGATTGACCAGAAACGAGGACCCGCCATGATGGCAGACCACAAATCGGTGACCCGCATGCTCAAGACGGCGCGCGGGCAGATCGACGGCATCTTGCGGATGGTCGAGGAGGACCGTTACTGCGTCGATATTTCCACGCAGCTCATGGCCACACAGGCGCTCATTGCGCGCATCAACGCCGACGTGCTCAAGGCGCATATCGAGGGCTGCGTGACTTCGGCAATCGAATCGGGCGACGAAGACCTCAAAGCTGCCAAGCTCGCCGAGATCGAACGCGTCGTCGACAAGCTCTCCAAGTAACTGGGGCATTGGGGACAGACTTCTTTGCACCGTCTTGGTGTTCCGGGGACAGGTATGTTTGCACCACATTGGTGCAGATTAACCTGTCCCCCTTGCTCTAAATCGGGTATAAAGGCGTGCAGCATATCGAACGAAAGGCAATTTGCATGAATGACTTTATGAAGGGTCGCAATGGCGCCGACGAGCTCACCATCGTGATGGGTTTTGCCGGCATCGTCATCGCGATGATCGGATCGATAGCCCGCATCCAGTGGCTCAGCTGGATTGCCATCGCCGTAATCGTGATTGGCGTGCTGCGCGGCCTGTCCAAAAATATCGACGCACGTCGCAAGGAGAACGAGGCCTTTGTCGCCGCGACTGCAAACGTACCCGGCTTGGGCAAGTTTGTAGCTAGCTTGGGCGGCGGAGCTGCAGCGGCCAACGCCTCGCGCGCAGCCGGTACTAGCAAGGAAGACTTTGAACGTGCCAAGCGCACAGCCAAGAAGATGTGGAAGGGCCGCAAGACCACAGCCTATCTCAAGTGCCCCAACTGCGGCCAGATGCTCTCCGTTCCCAAGGGCAAGGGCAAGATTCGCGTCACCTGCCCCAAGTGCCACGCCAAGATGGAGACGCGCTCCTAGCCGTCATACCATGGGACAGAAAAAGCCGAGGCCTCGCACTGGGACCTCGGCTTTTTTGAATGTGACAAGGGGACCGTCCCTTTGTCACGCCTACGCCACGCCGTCGCGGGCGAGCTCCTCGTCCAGCGCCTCGGCCGGCATTGCCATAATCGCGTCGAGCTCGGCGTCCACCTCGGGAATGCGCTTCACCTTGAGCTTGCGCATCAGATTGCCACGACACATCACGTGCATCGGCTCTCGCAGGGCGCGCAGGTCATCGAGCGGGTTCTTGCGCGTCACCAGGATATCGGCGGCCTTACCGCACTCGATTGTGCCGGTCTCGCCGCCCAGCCCCAGCAGCTCGGCATTGACCTGCGTGGCCGTATGCAGCGCGAAGGCGTTGCTCACGCCGACATACTTGGCAAAATAGGCCACCTCACGCCACATGTCGTACTGCGTCACGAACGGGCAGCTCGAGTCCGTGCCAAGGCCCACCTTAACGCCAGCTTCCAGTGCGGCACGAGCACTCTCGATGATGGCCGAGCACACGATGTCGCCGTTCTTCTTTTGCGTATCGGTCGAATGGGTCTTTTTCGGGTCGAGCAATACAAACGGCAGCGCCGGGCTGATAGTGCAGGTAACACTGGGCGCACGCCCCTCGAGTTGCGTGCCCGCGGCGCCACGGTACAGCTCCAGAATCTCGGGCGTCAACGGAGCGCCGTGCTCAATCGTGTCAACGCCGGCCTCAAGCGCGGCCTTCACGCCCTCGGTACTCTCGACATGGGCCATAACCGGCAGGCTCACCTCGTGCGCAGCCTTGCACGCCGCCGCGGCAACCTCGACCGGCATGCGCAGCACGCCCGGCTCGCCCACCTCGGTAGCGTCGAACACGCCGCCCGTCACGAACAGCTTAATGACGTCGGCACCACGCGCATACAGGTCGCGCACCTGTTCGGCTGCCTCGGCGGGACTGTTGGCCACCTGGGCGAACAAGCCCGCACCATGGCCGCCCGGCACCGTGACGCCCGTTCCCGGCGCCACCAGGCGAGGACCTTGATACTTGCCGGCATCGATAGCATCGCGCACGGCCAGATCGGCAAACAGCGGATCGCCCGCGCCGCGCACCGTGGTCACGCCACTTGCCAGTTGTTGTTGGGCGCTGCCTTTGAGGATGTGGCGGACGATGGCGCGCCCAACGGGATTATCGAGCTTCTTCATCAGCGCGCCCGCATCGCCCGCCGAAACCGGCTTGCCCGAACCGCACAGATGCACATGCATATTGATGAGGCCTGGCATGAGATACGCCACTGCCAGATCGATGACCTCGGCACCTGCAGGCGCCTGCGCCACAGCACTCGGCC
>CALJNY010000318.1 GCA_937981515.1 uncultured Collinsella sp.
ATGCTCATGGTAAGATGGCCACCCTCGGTGAGCGTAGCGATGTGCTGCTCGGGGTTGACCAGCTCAAACTCGGACGGAATAAAGAAGTCCGCACCGGTGACCTCGCAGGGGCCGTCAACCGAAATGGTGGCGGTCGCCTCGTCGGTCGTGCCGAGAGCCCTGAAGACAAGACCCTTGACATTCAGGACGATATCGGTGACATCCTCGACCATGTTAGGGATGGTCATGAACTCGTGCTGCGCACCATCGATCTGAATGGCCTCGACGGCGGCACCCTCGAGCGAGGACAGAAGAACACGACGAAGCGAGTTACCCAGCGTATCGCCGTAGCCACGCTCGAGCGGCTCGACGGAGACACGAGCAGAGGTCTCGTTGATCTCTTCGACCTGAACCTGAGGCCTAATGAATTCTGACATGTATTACCTCCAGCCTCAGCAGCCCGGATGGACTACTTAGAGTAGAGCTCGACGATGAGCTGCTCGTTGATATCACCGCTGATCTGCTCACGCGTCGGCAGAGCGAGCACGTTACCAGACAGCTTCTCGATATCGACCTCGAGCCAGCCAGGGACCTCAAAGCGCTCGGAGGAAATCAGGGCCTCCTTGATGGGGAGGAGGTCACGGAACTTCTCGCCGACAGCGACGACGTCGCCGGCCTTGACGCGGTAGGACGGGATGTCCACGCGCTTGCCGTTCACGGTGAAGTGACCGTGACGGACGGACTGACGAGCCTCTTTGCGGGTACGGGCGAAGCCAAGACGGAAGACGACGTTGTCGAGGCGAGACTCAAGGATGATCATGAGGTTCTCACCGGTGACGCCGTTCATCTTACGGGCCTTGTTGAAGTAGCCGTGGAACTGCTTCTCCAGAACGCCATAGATGAACTTGACCTTCTGCTTCTCGCGCAGCTGCATGCCGTACTCAGATTCCTTGCGACGGCGCTTGGGCTGACGGATAGATTCCTTCTTGCTGCTGTAACCGAGCTCAGCGGGATCGATCCCGAGCTGACGGCAGCGCTTAAGAACAGGAGTCCTGTCGATTGCCATATTGATACGATCCTTTCAGTTACACGCGGCGACGCTTCTTGGGGCGGCAGCCGTTGTGCGGAATGGGGGTCTTGTCCTGGATGCTCGAGACCTCGAGGCCAGCAGCCTGGAGGGAGCGGATGGCGGTCTCACGACCGGAGCCGGGGCCCTTGACGAAGACGGAAACCTTCTTCATACCGTGCTCCATGGCCTGCTTG
This sequence comes from uncultured Collinsella sp., assembly GCA_937981515.1. Classification (GTDB taxonomy): domain Bacteria; phylum Actinomycetota; class Coriobacteriia; order Coriobacteriales; family Coriobacteriaceae; genus Collinsella. The sequence continues at coordinate 1,243 of CALJNY010000318.1, forward strand.
GCAGCAGCCTCGGCAGCCATCTGGGCAGCGAACGGCGTGGACTTACGGGAGCCCTTGAAGCCCACCTGGCCAGCCGACTTCCAGGAAATGACGTTGCCCTGGGGATCGGTGATCGAAACGATCGTGTTGTTGAACGTAGAACGAATGTGAGCCTGGCCCACAGAAATGTTCTTACGGTCCGCGCGCTTCAGACGGGCAGCGCGAACGTTCTTCTTAGCAGTAGCCATCTATCTAGCGCTCCTTATTTCTTCTTCTTAGCACCGATCTGACGCTTCGGGCCCTTGCGGGTACGAGCGTTAGTGTGGGTGCGCTGGCCGCGGACCGGGAGGCCCTTGCGGTGACGAAGGCCGCGGTTGCAGCCGATGTCCATAAGGCGCTTGACGTTCTGGTTGCGCTCACGGCGGAGGTCGCCCTCAACCATGATCTGATTCTTATCGATATAATCGCGGATGGCGTTAACCTCATCCTCGGTGAGGTCCTTAACGCGCGTGTCCACGTTAACGTTGCACTCGACGCAGATCTTCGTCGCAGTGGTGCGGCCGATGCCGTAAATGTAGGTCAGACCGATCTCAACGCGCTTCTCACGCGGGAGGTCGACACCATTAATACGGGCCAACGTAGTCTCCTCTCTTAACCCTGACGCTGCTTATGACGGGGGTTCTCGCAAATGACGAGGACCTTGCCATGGCGCCTAATGATTTTGCACTTATCGCACATCTTCTTGACCGAAGGACGTACCTTCATCGTTCTTCCTTTCGGTAGCGCTCAAACTACTTCCCTACTATCTACTCGCCCAGCCGCAGGCGTTTAAAACTATGGCTGGTCTTCACACGCAAACCGACCGTAGGTTGAGCTAAGCCTGCAGTCGGAAATAGAGCGTGTATGCGTGTCGCTATTTATAGCGATAGGTGATGCGACCGCGGGTCAGGTCGTACGGGGAAAGCTCCACGACAACCCTGTCACCGGGGAGAATGCGGATGTAATTCATTCGGATCTTGCCAGAAATGTTGCACAGAACCGAATGACCGTTCTCGAGCTCAACCTTAAACATGGCGTTGGGCAGCGGCTCCTTTACCGTACCCTCGAGCTCAATTGCGTCTTCCTTCTTCACAAGCAATCATCTTTCTCTAGAAAACGACAGCGATTGAGTATTCTACAATACACATGCACGTATCGTAATATCTTCGTAATGGCTCCACAACTACGTGGAACTTGTTACATTTCTCCACCTTGCAAGGAACACCAGGAACCCTGGGCATCCGTGGTAAGAATCACCGGACCGTCATTGGTAATGGCGACAGTGTTCTCGTAGTGCGCGGCGGGCAGGTGATCGTTGGTCGTTACGATCCAACCATCGGAGCCTGTGCTCACATGATTGGAACCCATCGTAACCATCGGCTCGATGGCGATGACCATACCAGCCTGAAGGCGAACGCCTCTCCCCTTCTTTCCATAATTCGGAACG
>CALJNY010000319.1 GCA_937981515.1 uncultured Collinsella sp.
TGAATGGTTGCCTGGGGTAGTTAATTTGGGACGGGGCTTTTTTAGCTACCCTTTTTGGACGACTTCGCACTCTTTTATTCAATGTAATGGTAGCTAAAAAAGCCCCGTCCCAAATTAGCTACCCAGTGCAATGACCGTGCAGTTAGTTGCGCCTAAGGTGGACGACGGTCTCGCAGTGGAAGGTTTGTGTGAACAGGTCGACTGGCGTGATCTTTACGGGGGAGAAGGTGCCTTTTTCGACAAAGCGTTTGAGATCGCGCGCCAGGGTGGCCGGGTCGCAGCTCACGTAGGCGACATCGCGGGCACTCGTGCTGGCGATAAGGTCGATCGCTTCGGGGGCGAGGCCCGCACGCGGCGGGTCGACCACCAAGACGTCGGCATCCTGGTCGGGGAACTCGCGCACCGCGTCTCCGCCAATGACGTCGACGTTATCAAGCTTGTTGATCTCCAGGTTACGGCGCAGGTCGCGCACGGCGGGGCCGTAGGCCTCGACGGCGGCGACAAAGTCGCAGCGGCGGGCGAGCGGCAGGGTAAAGGTGCCGGCACCGCAGTACAGGTCCACGGCAAGCTCGTCTTCCTGCGGATCGAGCGCTTCCATGACAAGCTCGATCAAAATCTCGGCACCCTTGGTGTTGACCTGGAAAAAAGACGGGGCAGACAAGCGCATCTGACCCTCGGCGATATTCTCGGTCCATGAGCCCTCTCCGGCGAGCATTTCGACCTTGGAAACACGGCGGGCCTTCTTTTCGCCCTTGCTCATCACGCGTACGACACTTGTGGGGTGCGCGGCGTCTGCCAACACGCGCGAGACTTGCGAGCGCGGGAAAGAGCCCGTAGGCGTCCAGAGCGCCACCTCGAGTGCCTTGGTGCGACGCGAGGCGCGAATGCCCACGCGCTCAAGGCCCAGGTCGTGGCTGCCGCTCAGATAATTGAGCGCGCCGACGACCGATTTGAGTGCCTTGGGGAAGCGTTTGTCGAACAACGGGCACGAATCGACGGTCACGATCTTGCGAGGATCGACACCGTGCATGCCAAGACGCACGCGACCGTTGACGACGGTCGGCTCGAGTTCGATTTTATTGCGGTAGCCCCAATCATCCTTGGTGTGGCGGATGGGTTGCACCAGTTCATCGACTTGATCGGGGCTGAACTTGCCGATACGCTCGAGCGTGGAGCGCAGATTTTGCTCCTTGGCGGCGAGCTGTGCCGTGCGTGAGAGATTGCCCCACGAGCAGCCGCCGCAGATGCCCACGAAGGGGCAGGGAGGCTGAATGCGATCGGGGCTTGGCTCCAGAATCTCGGTGGTGCGGGCACGCATGAACGACTTGCCGTCCTGTACGACCTCGGCCTCGACGGTGTCGCCTGCCACGGCGCCCTGCACAAAGACGGCCTTGCCGTTGTCGGCGTGCGCCAGCCCGTCGGCGCCGTAGGTCATCGATTCTATAGTGAGCTTCATATTCCTGCCTGTCATTCGCGTTGTTGTTCGCACCATGGTAGCAGGGAAAAGCGCCCCGCATCCGAGGCTTTCCTCAAATGCGGGGCGCTTCTACAAACTGCTTCTACAAACGACTATTTCGTCTTGCCTGTAATGAGCGTCTTAAGACCCAGGCCGATCAGACCCAGGCCCATGCGCACGCGGTCGGGGCGATGGCGCTCGATGGCCTTGGTCTTGCCGGCGGGCTTATCGCGACGGGCGCTCGTCTCGGGTGCGGGCTTGATGACCTGCGGATCGGGCTGAGGTGCAGGTGCAGGCTCGGGCTCAATGACGGTCGCCTGGACCTCTTGGACTTTGGGTGCTACCGGCTGCGGCTCGGGCTCGGGGGCGGGTTTCGCCTCAATGACGGGCTCGGGCGCGGCCTCGGCGTTGCGATAGGCACGCTCCAGTAGAGCTTCCTGCGAGTTGAAGGGTTTCTCACCCTCTGCACGCTCCACGGGGACCCAGGTGCCGTCGCTCGTGAGGCTGCGGGCCTTCACGTTGTCGCGCAGCTGCATTCCCATGTACTCGTACACTAGGGCGCGGCAGGTGGGGTCGAGCACGGGGAAGGCAATCTCCACGCGGTGCTCGGTGTTGCGCGTCATCATGTCGGCCGAGCTCAGGTAAATCATGTCCGAGTCCACGCCGAAAGCATAGACGCGCGCGTGCTCCAAAAAGCGTCCGACGATGGAGCGGACATGCACGTTCTCGGTCTTGCCAGGAACACCGGGCTTGAGGCACGAGATGCCGCGGATGATCATGTCTACGTGCACGCCGGCACACGATGCCTCGGCGATTTTGTCGATGACCTCGCGGTCGGTCAGCGAGTTGAGCTTAAAGAACACGCGGGCGGGCTCGCCGGCAAGGGCGCGCTGGATCTCGCGGTCAAGCCCGCGCATGATGAGCGGTTTCAGTCCGACGGGCGCCACACCCAGGAAGCGGTAATCGCCGCGCAGATTGCCCAGCGACAGGTTGCGGAAGAACAGGTTGGCGTCCTCACCGATGCCGGGATGGGCGGTCATGAGCATAAAGTCGCTGTAGAGCTTGGCCGTCTTCTCGTTAAAGTTGCCGGTGCCCAAAAGCGTGAGGCGGGTGAGCGCCATGCCCTCGCGATAGGTGAGCTGGCAGATCTTGGAGTGGCATTTAAAGCCCTCGGAACCATAGATGACGGTGCAGCCTGCCTCTTCCAGACGCTCGGCCCACTCGATGTTGTTCTGCTCGTCAAAGCGCGCGCGGAGCTCCATGAGCACCGTGACCTCTTTGCCGTTCTCGGCAGCATCGATCAGCGACTCGCACAGGCGGCTCTGCTTGGCCACGCGGTAGAGTGTGATGCGCAGCGAGATGCACTTGGGGTCGTAGGCGGCCTCGTGCACCAGATCCAGGAAGGGGTTCATGGCCTCGTAGGGATAAAAGAGCAGCTTGTCGCCCTGCAGCACCTGTTCGCGGATGGAGCGGGTCATATCGATGGTGGGGTTGGGCTGCGGCTTAAACGGCGTAAAGAGCAGCTCGTTGCGCAGGTGCTCGGGAATCTTGCCCTCAATGCCAAAGACATAGCCCAGGTTGAGCGGGATATCGCAGGTAAAGACCGAGCGACGCGAGAGCTCGAGCGCCTTGCGGATAGTCTTGAGCGTTGGCTTTTCGAGCGAACCCGATACGGCGAGCACCACCGGCTGCAGGCGCAAGCGTTTCTTGAGGATACGCTTCATGTGCTGGCGGTAATCCTCTTCCTCCTCGACGCCCTCGCCGTCCGGGTCGATATCGGCATTGCGGGTGACGCGGATCAGCGCGCGATCCAGCGGCTTATAGGAGCCAAAGCAGCTGTCCAGGCAGGCGAGGATGACGTCCTCGAGCAGAATGTAGGAGTAGGTGCCGGTGGGCGAGGGGATCTCGACCACGCGGTTCATCGAGGCGGGAATCTCGATCAGGCCCAGCAGGCTCTCCTCGTCGGTGACGCCGTCCAGGCCGCACGCCAGGTAGAGCGCGCCGTTGCGCAGGTTGGGGAAGGGGTGGCGCGGGTCGATGACCAACGGCGAGATGACCGGCGATACGTAGGCCTGGAAATAGCGGGTTACAAAGGTATGTTCCTCGGGCGTAAGCGAATCGATGCGGGCGCGGTGAACGCCCAGAGTGTCGAGCTTGCCCTCGATGCTCTTAAAGATCGACTCCCAGCGGGTAAGGAGCCCGGGCAGCTCTGCCATGACGGCATCGACCTGTTCGGAGGCGGTCATATTGCTCTTGTTATCGACAGGCTGTTTTTTGAGTTCTGCCAGGTCGGACAGGCCGCCCACGCGTACCATAAGGAATTCGTCGAGGTTGGACTCGAAGATCGAGACGAATTTAAGACGCTCGAACAGCGGCACGGACTCATCGAAGGCCTCGTCGAGCACGCGGTTGTCAAAGCGCAGCCAGCTGAGCTCTCGGTTTTGCGTGTACGAGAAGTCGCGCGGCGGCTTGCGCAGCTTAGCGGCGGCTTGCTTTTTTTCGATTTTGCTCGGCATATGCATCTGTCCGTTCAGTCCCCGCAGGGGACGGTAGCCTAACCCTATTCGCTATTGTCTCAATTTAGTCGACTTGTGGCACGGACGTATTGTGCGAACGGTATCTTAACCTACTTCTTACGCCGTCAAGGCATGCAACTAACTGCCCGACTCGTTTTGAAAACAATCTATATCCATACTCAATTGGTGAGGATGTATGAATAAGAATGATTGCGAGCTGAATATAATCGAATCCAAATTGAATCATGGACAGACGACATATATATGCAGAAAACAGTTTCAGCTATGCAATTCCTAAACATGAAATTATTTGTGCAATCTTGCTCAATTCCTTAGAAAAAAGAACGATTACCTTTGAAAACCTGCTTTAGAGAACTGAAGTGCATCATGGGGGAATCATATGCGAAATACCGTTCATCGCACTTTGCTGACCGTTCGGGGGCGAGGTGGAATTGCGGGTGGTATTTGGATATAACTAGAGCTGTCAGCAAGCAGCGTCCCATACGGAGGGGCGCTGATACATTCGGCCAGTAAGGCCCGAAAGAAAGGTAGGAGGCCATGACGAAAGGTCTGCACGTGCCTTCCGAGATCGGCAAGCTCAGGAAGGTCTGCCTGCACCGCCCCGGCGACGAGCTCCTCAACCTTCCGCCCGACGAGCTCGAGCGACTCCTGTTCGACGACGTCCCGTTCCTGGAGGTCGCACAGCAGGAGCACGACACCTTCGCCCAGATCCTGAGGGACCAGGGCGTGGAGGTCCTCTACCTCGAGAACCTCGTCGCCGAGGTGTTCGACCAGGTCCCCGGCGCCCGCGCCGAGTTCACCGACCAGTACATCGCCGAGGCAGGCATCCGCGGCCAGCACATGCCGCAGATCGTCCGCGAGAAGCTGGACTCCATCGAGGACAACCTCGAGTTCGTCAAGAAGACCATGGCCGGCATGACCAAGGCCGAGATCGACCTGCCCCTCACGGCGTCCACGACCCTCGACTCCCTGGTCAACTCCGAGTCCGAGTCCGACCTGATCATCGACCCGATGCCCAACCTCTACTTCACCCGCGACCCGTTCGCGGTCGTCGGCGAGGGCGTCAACCTCAACCGCATGTACTCGGTCACCCGCAACCGCGAGACCCTGTACGGCAAGTACGTCTTCAAGTACCACCCCGACTACAAGGACGTCTCCCTGTACTTCCGCCGCGACTGCCAGTTCCACACCGAGGGCGGCGACGTGCTGAACATCAACGAGAAGACCCTCGCCGTCGGCATCTCCCAGCGCACCCAGGCCGCCGCTATCGACGTCATGGCCCAGAACATCTTCTGGAACTCCGACTCCAAGGTCGAGCGCATCCTGGCCTTCGACATCCCGGTCTCGCGCGCCTTCATGCACCTCGACACGGTCTTCACCCAGATCGACGTCGATAAGTTCACGATCCACCCCGCCATCATGGGCACCCTGCGCGTCTACGAGCTGACCGCCGGCAAGAACCCGGGCGACGTGAACATCCGCCTGATCGAGGACACCCTCGAGCACGTCCTGGAGGACGCCACCGGCGTCGACCAGGTCAAGCTGATCCCCTGCGGCGGCGGCGACCCGATCGCGGCCTCCCGCGAGCAGTGGAACGACGGCTCCAACACCCTGTGCGTCGAGCCCGGCAAGATCTGCGTCTACGCCCGCAACACCGTCACCAACGACGTGCTGTACAAGGAGGGCCTGGACCTTCTCGTCGTGCCCTCCGCCGAGCTCTCCCGCGGCCGCGGCGGCCCGCGCTGCATGAGCATGCCCTTCTGGCGCGAGGACCTCTAAG
>CALJNY010000320.1 GCA_937981515.1 uncultured Collinsella sp.
GAAATCTCGATACAGGAGCTTCAGCGTCTCGGGGTCGGTGGCGATTATGGGTCGGTCACCGTCGACGAGCGAGCGTCGGCGAAGGTACTCGCTCATGCTCAGGCCAGCCGCATCGGCACGCCGCGCGATGGCGGTGCGCTCCTGCGAGGTGACCCTGACGTAGATGCGGCCCGACCTCTGCGGGCTACTCATTGCGCCCCGCCGCGCCAGTGGGAACGAACGCATGGGACACGCCGACTCGGCAGCCGCCTCCCATGCTGTCGCAGAGCGTGAAGGCGAACGCAAACGGGGTGTCGGCAAAGGGCATGCGGGAACGGGCTTCGAACATGAGGGCCATGAGATCGAGATAGGCGCTTTCAAGGCGATCGTAGTCCCCGCGCGTCACGGGGATCCCGCGATAGGTGACGATGGGGAGGTCGGGCTCGTCGCAATAGTAGGCGAAGAGGGTGCCGGGGATCTCCTCCTGGACGATCGCATCGATCGAGGGAATGTCGGGGTAGGCCGACGGTGCGAAGGGCCAGACGAAAAAGACATGCTCTCGCTTACCGGCGGCCTCGGGGTTGAGCTCGATGGCAAATTCAGGGGCGATCTCGAATCGACCGTCCGACAGTTTCAGGGATTTGAATTCCATGACGGATCCTTTCGATGGAGCGGCGGGGCCGGGCGTGGCCGGCCCCGCCGGTCGATTAGTCGCGGGCGAGAATGTGGGCGAGGGTGATCAGGCGCGCTGTCGCGGTGCGGTGGAACCCGTACTCGACCCCGCGCTCGGCGAGGAATGCGCGGTGCTCGTTGAGCCGCTTCGCGAGGACGGCGGGCGTTGCATCAACGAGCCCGGCGTCCTCGATGAGTTGCGTCGCGGTGCCCTCCCATGCGCCGGGCCGTGCGGCCATGAAGTCTAGGACGCTGAGCACGCAGGCCGGAACCTCGCGCTCGCGTAGCTCCTCGCGGCTGGTCTGCTCGATGAGGTGCCAGCGGCAGTCGGTGAACGCGAGCTTGTACTCGGCTAGGTCTACATCGCGACCCGTGACTGAGAGCGTGGCTTTGTCGTCGAACATGGCATCCTTCGCGAGCAAGAGGCATTCGTCTGCCGCTCCGAGTATGCCGTTCGAACCGCTGATTGTATTGAAGACGTTGGCCTCGTCGCCCATCTTCCGTGTGTGGTGGACTAGCAGAACGCACAGGCTATGTTTGTCAGCGAACGCCTTGAGCATGCCGACGTCTTGGTAGTCGGAGGCATACACGCTATCGCCCGTTGCGACTCGGACTTTCTGCAGGGTGTCGACGATGATCAGCTTGGTCCTCGGATAAGTTTCCAGGTATCTCTCAAGCTGAAGGATGAGTCCGCTATTCAACTTGTCGGCCATGATCGCGAACCGAAGGTTGTCGTTGGCCACATCGACGAGATGGAACAGGCGGCTTTGGATGCGGCCGTATTGATCCTCAAGGCAGAGATAGAGGACATCGGCGCATTCTGTTGCGTGGTCGAGAAACGTCGTGCCGAGGCTGACACACAGTCCGAGGCACAGACAGAACCAACTCTTGCCGACCTTCGGGGTTCCCGCGAGAACCACGAGGCCCGTCGTGATCAGCTCCTCGACGAGCCACGCGACCCCTTCGAGGGGACTCACGAGGAGGTCCTGTGCTGAGCGAACCTCAAGCTCGCCGGGCATCTAGGCCACCTCCGCGGGCAGAGCGTGGAGGCGACCGCGATAGTCGGCGACGATCTTGACGCCAAGCGCGTCGCAGAGTGCGTCGAGGCGGTCGGCCTGCTCGATTGCGAAGGCGAGGACGTCCTCGTCGGTGGGGTTGCGCGGGAGGCCGTGAGCCTCCAGCGTACGCGCTACGCGCTCGGCGTGCGCAAAGTAGGCGGAATAGTCCATTTACACTCCTTGCACGAAATGTCCGCGCGGTGCATGTAATATGGACCGTGCGGCTTACTGGTCGCGAGCGGGTGCTGCTTCTTGTCGGGAGGGCACCCGTTTTTCTTTTTCTGGCTAGCCAACGCCGGCTACTTCCTTTCGTCCGTCGGGGTATTCGAGCCCGAGCTCGCGGTAAAGCGCGGAGCGGGCGATATACCACGTCTTTCCGAGTTTGCGAAACGGGAGCTCGCCGGCCTTGGCGAGCTTCTGCGCTTTCGAGTAACTCACGTGCATGATTTCGCTTGCTTCTGCGAGGGAAAGCAATTCGTCCATAGGAACCTCCTCTCTTGCTGACTCTAGTTTATCATAATTAACGATTAACGACCAACAAAAATAAAAACCAACTTGATATTATTTAGAACACGCCAATATAATTGCTTTAGATAGTGGAGATAAACTTTTCAATGAAGGTTGATTAAATAATGAGCAGAAGCGTATTCATCGCAAGGAACCAAAGCACCGGTTTCCACTCCTTGTTTGAGGTAGTAGGATCCGGAGGCAAAGCAGCTGCGACGGCACCTATGGACTTCGAGCTCGCTGAACGCCTGCTTCGCTGGGGTACGCTTGACGAGCTCGTCGCGGCAATCTCGGAATCGGGCCCACTTATCGATCGCAGCATTTTTAAGGAAGAGAGAAGGAGGCTCTCCATCGCCGAGGCTGTCGAGATCGCCGAGGAGTCCGTTGGCGGGGGACGAGGCTTCACGCGTTGCGATGAGGAGTTTCTCTATCTTCAATTGTGTCTTGAGGGGATGTCGACGACGGACAGCTCCTCGTCGCTCTATCCATCCCAGGCCTCCATCTCGCGCGATATCAAGAGGCACGGCCTTATCGAATCCGACGGCCTTGCTGAGTTGAGGAAGTGGCAGGAGGAGGACCCAGACTGCACCGTCGTGGTTGAGCCCCTGAGGGATATCGTCCTGTGCCGAAATCTCGGCTCGGTTCTGCTTAGGCTGATAGCGAATATCAAGGCCGGATACGATGACGTTCTCGAAAGAAGTGGGTTCAAGCGATTCGAGAAAAAACGTCGCTGGTGGATCACCGGGGAGCTCAAGGACTCCTATTACGTCTTGCCGTTTCAACATAACTCGTCTTTCGACATGACCCTCAACTACTCGACGAAGTGGTTCAAGAACGTCTTCAGCTATATGGTCATCAACCCGCTGGAGACGCGAATTCTCGACCTGAGGCCGAAGAAGGACAAGGTCCTATTCGGATCGGTCCCCAACGCGGTTCTAATAACCGCGCAGATAAAGACCGGCGAGGGCGTACCCTTTTTCGATATCGGATGGAAGCCGGAGGTCGAGAAGACCCAGCTGTATCTCGGTATTGATGACGGGGGTGCCCAGAGAGACGAGGCAATCTCCTTCGTGGAGTCTGTCGCTCGCATGTTGTCTGGACTGACGACGAAGGATGGCGATCCGCTTGGGTGGGCCGTGGGTGAGCCTTCGGTTTTCGACGACGAGCCGTCACCCAGATACCATTTCCACTCGACAGCGGCGTCGATGTTCGGGGCCGTCTTCTACCGATACGGCTGTGTCCCCGCGACGTGCAAGAATTGCGGAAACGGCATTTTGGTGAAAACCAGGGGGAAGAGACGCGAGTTCTGTTCCCCGTCGTGCAGGACGCAGTATTCGAACCGGAAGGCGGGGCTCTAGATGAATCCGTTTGTCATCGCAGGCGCGGTGTGGGTGGCGGTCGCAGCCGTGACCTTGCTGTATCAAGTGGTTCGCAGGAAGCTCGGGGATCGGGGCTCGATGGTCGAGGCGTCTTGGCTCGACTTGGCTATGTCGTCGATCGGATTTGGCTTGCTGTTCGCAGCCCTCGCGTTTGCCGTCGCCGGCATCGTAACTATCTTTCGCTGATGGGGGCGCGATAGCATGGCGACTGTGCCTCGCAATAAGGGGAGTTACACTCCCAGGGCGGGTGGCAGCTCCTGGCAGGTAAAGTATCCGCTCGGCTGGAATGAGCGCAAAAGGCGTTACGACGAGTACCGCGAAGAGGTCGCTTCGGAGGCCGAGGCCATTGCGCTGATCAAGGCCATCAACGACTACGTCTATCACGGGGGCCTTCCACAAGACGTACCCGAGTGGAGGCGCAGGGCCAAGGGGCGTTCCGAGGGTGATGCCCTCACGCTCGACAAATATGCCAAGTCCTATATCTCGAAGAGGAGGAAACGTAAGAAGATCCAGCAGAGGACCGTGGACAGCTATCTTGAAGCGTGGGCGAGGTTGCGCCCCTATCTCGGAGACTTGCCGTTAAGGAGGGTAACCCCCTTCGCGATCGACGAGGCGTATGCATGTATGGGGAGCTCGGGCGATGACAACCTCGCCGGTCGGGTTTACTCCGGAACGACAATCGAGAAGAGCCATGCGTTCCTAAGGCAGCTGCTCAAGGAGGCCGTCGAAAGGGGCTATATCGACAGGAACCCCTGCGATTTGGTCGATTCGCCCAAGAGGGATACGGAGGAGAAGGTCGCCCTGACGGTTTTCCAGGCTCAGTCCCTGTTCAACTACATCACGAATCGACCCCTGGAGGCGCACGCTATAGGGGTCCTGTTGGCGCTGAACTGCGGTCTCAGGCTTTCCGAAATGCTTGCGCTGACTTGGCGAGACTACGAGGGCGGGGTTTTGTCGATAACCAAGGCACTGGACAAGGAGAAGCAGACGTGCAAGAAACCCAAGAACGAGGAGAGCAGAAGGGTTCCCGTACCGATGCCGCTTATACCGGTCCTCGATGAGTGGAGGGGCGTGCAGCAGCGGATTTACGCGGATGATTTGGGCCTTCGGTGGAGCGAAGAGGCCCCCATCGTGAACAGCAGGAATGCGAAGCATGTCCTGCAAAGATCCTTTACTCGCTGGTTTGACTCGGCAAGGCTCGAATACCCGATACCCGATGATTTCAAGTTTCACGGGCTCAGGCACACGTACGTGACCCTTCTAAGCCGAGATTGCGGCGTAGATCGGCGGACTGCAAAGAGCATGAGCGGCCACAAGAACGATCAGGCTTTCGATATCTATACCCATACAAACGATGAATGGACGCGGAAGGCCGCCAACGAGCTCGGCGATATTTTGCAGCCCAACGACGGTGCCAGAAAATGCTACAACTGCGCCTATTGGGGCGTATCTCCCCTAGACGCCGATCGTGGTGCCTGCTGGAACAACCCCGCCGGGCTAATCGAAGCAAAAGCGGGCGACTCGTGTGGCAAGGGGCTGTTCATCGCCAAAACTGCGAAAGCGTGACGGCGTCGGGCGTATCTTTCCAACACCGTCACTCTCGTCATTAGCGTCATGTGCTCGCCGTTTGGAGGACGGAGCCAACCTTTGGGCCTTGTTGCTCAACATCTGGACAAGGCGTGGGGGTAGGATGAGCGCAGCTACCTGGTACGGTGATATGGGAGGTCAGCATGAAAACTTGCACATGGTGCGGCAAGGAATACGACGAGGACGAGGCCGATCTGATTTTCGACGATTGCCGCCTGAGCTACTGGAACCTCAGGATTCCCCTGTGCGGACAATGCGCGAATGAGGCTGTCGATAATGCGGTCGACGGCGTGTTCGTGGAATGCTGCGAAAAGTGCGGAACGGAGTTCGACCCGTTTCTCGACAGCTCGAAATACGACTCCGCCTTCTCCGAATGCAACGGAGTTTCCTTTATGGACTCTTGGGATTTTGCCGGCCAGGTTCTGTGCGCCGATTGCGCGATAGAGGCTATGGAGCACTTGCCGCGCGCTTGATTGGGGTAGCAATAATCGCGTCCAATTAGGTGGCGATGGCGTGAGCAAAAACTGCTCAGAATTATGGCCAGAGCAGAAATTGAGCAGATGATTTTACCCGATGACGGGCGTTAAATATAGCCATTTACCTGCAATGATGCGAAATACGCTCTAATAAGAAGGAGCCGCCCCGCCCTCATAACCCGGAGGTCGTAGGTTCAAATCCTGCCCCCGCGACCAAGAACTTGCAGCTCGTCGGCCTAGCCGGCGAGCTTTTTTGTTCAAGACTTTAGTCTGCTGGCCGCGCAGCGGCCAGCTTTAAACCACCCG
>CALJNY010000321.1 GCA_937981515.1 uncultured Collinsella sp.
ATCGTGACCACGCATTCGCCGGTTGTCGTGGCTTCAGTGCCTCGTGACAATATTCGCATTCTTGACGGCGAGAAAGCCGTAGTCCCTGCAACGGAGACACGCGGACGTGATGCGGGAGACGTTCTCAACACTGTTTTAGATGCTTCCTCGCGTCCCGAGGAAGCGGTCCAGTTGTTCGATGCATTTAACCGTGCCGTAGACGAGGGGCGCCACGCCGACGCTAGGGTAGAGCTCGAGAAACTTGAGGCATTCGTTGGGGCGGATGACCCGGATGTGGTTGCAGCAAGGACAACCCTTGAACTTGAGGAGCTGCTGTCGTGATTCCAATCGTAAAGGGATGTGAGCCTGAGGCGCTTACTGAGGCGAAGAGGATCATCCGCAATACTCCGGATGCAACTTATTGTTACGAATCACTTCGAGGGGAGTCAAAACGCAAGCTTCTTGGGGCGTTGCTTGCCGAACAGGGGCATCTTTGCGCCTACTGTATGTGCAGGATCGGTACGGATGGGCATCCGGCTACGATCGAGCATCTAATCCCTCGGCACCCTACTGACTCTGCGACGAACGGAGAGCTGAGTCTTGCGTACCACAATCTGGTTGCCGTCTGCGACGGTAGGGGTGGGGCGACGTGCGACAAGAGCCGCGGCAATGCACCTTTGACAGTTGATCCGACCAAGCGCCATACGCTTGAAACTATTTATTACCACCGCGATGGGCGGATCGATGCTAAGGATGAATCTGTTCAGCGCGATATACAAATAACTCTTGGTCTCAATAATGCCCGTACCAACCTTTGCGCCAATCGCTTTGAGTCCATGAGGGCTATTGAAAAGGTTGTGTCCAGCACTTTCAAGCGCAGAGGAATTGAGAACAATCGCAGCGCCAAGAAGACGATTTGTCTGAAAATCCTCAACCAGTTTGAAAGTCAAACGGACATGAAGGATGAGTATTTGGGAGCCAAGCTTTTCGTGGCCAGAAAGCTTGTCTCTAAATTTGACTCAGACTAGCCTTTCGGGGTTTAGCTGGTGTCGCCCATTGATTTCTTGCCGAAGCGACCATTATCAAGCGTGTTTTGTATGAGTGCTTGGCAATAGCGAGCATGTCGGAATACATTCCGGCTCGGGTTCGATCCAGACATCTCCATATTCAAAGAGCGGGTCCAGGCTCGTTGGGTATATGAACGCGTGCGCAATGCGCTAATCAGGGAGTGAGGACTCGGCAGCCACGCACATATGCACGACGTCGCCGACCCTGTGCCTGAAGCGCATGGGGATGGAAGCGCATGGGGATGGAAAAGCTCTCTGCTCGTAGTTGAGACACTCCCCATGGTGCTTTACGAGAACGTTTCCCAAGAAAATGCAGGACCACCTCGACTGGTACGTTCACCTTTTGCGGGTCAACAGGGTCCACGAGAGGTTGGACCCGACCACTAAAAGCGATGTACCATGTGCTGAGGTCCGTGAAAGCCTTTCGCAGCTTAGGGTGGATGGGGTACCATCTGCTATCTAAAGCGTTGAACAATAAAATATAATAGTACCGCTGCCATCGTTCCAAATAAGAATCGAGCTACAGAGTGGAATCTAAAGTACTTTACCGAGGGCAATATAATTTCAGAGACAAAAAATCCGATTAGCAGTACTTCAAGTGCGCTAAGCATATTAGTGAATAAATTGATTGAGGCATAATTGATGGTTGCGTCGTTTTTAACTAATCCCGCAACTGTGTTTAGCATAGATACTAAAATTGCCAGTACACTAATGAGAATACTGAAAACGTTTGCGGATTCTTTGTTAGATTCACTCTTATGATCTTCGTCAAATTGTCGAAGAGCCATTCTGCCTTGCAATGTCAGGA
This sequence comes from uncultured Collinsella sp., assembly GCA_937981515.1. Lineage (GTDB taxonomy): Bacteria > Actinomycetota > Coriobacteriia > Coriobacteriales > Coriobacteriaceae > Collinsella. Next base: position 1,855 of record CALJNY010000321.1, read on the forward strand.
AAACGTTTGAGTGCTCATGTCGAATATAGCCAAGGGCCATTAAATCCTTCAGTGATTCAGTATGTTTAATCCTTTTCAATTCGCTATCTGTTAAGGGAGCACCGTTTGATTTGAGGAATGAGTACATAATTTCATCGGCTCCAAAGGGGATTGTGGTGTTTTTATCTTTCAATTTTGATTCGCTCCTTGCATATTTAGCGCGTGCATTGCTACTACGTTACTTTTCTGACCTGATGACTACATTTGCTCAAATTAATGTGATTTTTTAAATGCTTAAATTCTCCGAGTGGTTGTAGGTGCCGCCAAGATTCTTTCGATAATTGATTGAGCCAGTCTCGCTCTGTCCGATGCCCTAGCCCTTATCCTTGCCTTCAGTTCGTCGGTCTCTTCCGACTTTGTCATTTCCAGATACCTCCTCTTTATCCGCTCGTGCTCAACGGTGCGACCGAACCTTGCTGTGATGAGCATGAGGCCGAGTTTCCATCGATGAAGGTGCTGGCGAACCTCGCCCTTTGCCTAACCTTGTAGTTTATCCGGTCGATGCCGTTGTTGGCTCGGGCGGGGAGTCCGTGTAGGCGAGTGTGCCTGAATCGGAATCCGTTCTGCGCGGTGAGCTCGCGCATGCTCAACCGCCTCCTCAAACGGTCCTCGTTGACCGGGCTGACAAGGCACACCGACAGCCATAGGTGCGACGCGTTCGGGGTACAGTTTCGGACGGAACCCACAAGAATGTGCGAGATTGACCTAGGGGCACCTTGCAGCTGTATTGGGGTTGCTGGAAGGGGCGGCAATGTCGTTGGATTAACTTTCTTTAACAGAGACTTTTTTAATTGACACGCCAATATAAATCTTTTCTGCATACTCGACTGCTTCTGCAGTCTCTGCGGCGCTCCGTCATTGGTAAAGCACCTGACAGAGAGGGGAATTCGATGTCATAGCTGGCGTCTTCATCGGAGGATAAGATTGCTTGATAGCTATATGTTTTCATCTCTAGTCATCTCAGACTATTATAGATATTGTTTGCAGCTTTTATGATTTCCGGTACGTTCCAATCGGAATCATTTTTTGGTAGTTAATAGACATGACTTCTGCTTCGTGTGTGCATTCAGTTTTTGCACTGGATAAAATCAACTGCATCTAATTTATTTAGATTGGGAAGCGATATTGCATGGTGCTAAGCTTGACGCAGAAAGAAACATATCGGGAGACGCTGGCTAATCTCGTTGCCAAGCAAAACGATGGCGCTTCCATTGTTTCCGCAGGGAAGGAGCTGGAAGCTCTATCGACCTTTCTCGTCCCACGAACGCTTTACCGCTATCGACCTCCAACTGAATACGCTTTTGCCGACCTAGAAAACGCAACTGTTACATTTTCTCATCCAAGGGTTTTCAGCGATCAGCGCGACTCGGTGCCGATCTATAACTGGAATGGTATAGATGAAATCGAAAGTTTTCTCAATGATGATGAACAAGCGTTAGAGATAATAAATCAAATTGATTTTAGACGACTTGCGTTTGTTTTAGGGGCTCTGGGGGTTCCTTTAAATCGAGCAAGAATTGATGAGTTCGAGATGCTATCCGATGAGGGGAGAGTTAGCCTTTTTCGCTCGGCTGTTAAAAACTTGCGTTTATTTGTTGGAGGATTTGTTGCTCCAGTTCATCAGAATAGCTGTCGAAATTGTTGCCGCATTTTGTGCCTAACAGACAATCCTAGCGATTCGAATATGTGGAATGTATATTCCGAAAGCCAAGCGGGTTTCGTTCTTGCTTACGACAGAGAAGCTATTCGCAATTGCAATATTGCTAACGGAATGCGTACTGAAATATTGCCGATTTTATATGATGACAAACCATTTAATTGCGACCCTCAAATTGCTTGGACTGCTGCTAGGATGCTTGGTCTTAATGTGAGCAGCGACGACATGCTTAGTGATTTGCGGGCAATTTACAGAAAGGGCAGTGCGTTTGAGTGGGAGAACGAATATCGTGCCCGTCTTGTACCAGAGCCAGATGAGCTTGAGATGAATTATGTACAACGCCCGTGCAAGCCATTGCGAGTTATTCTTGGGAGCAGAATGTCTCAAGAGGATAAAGAGCTTTGCATTTGCGCGGCGAATAAACTGGACATTCCTGTAGATGAACAGTGCTCGTTATCCGTTAATAGTGTCGTGTAGTCAATTATTTGTTTGCTGAATCGTGTGCTAGTAGACTCCTGAGTTGGCGATTGCTATATCTACGGGGGCATTTCGAAAGATAATTTGTTCGCTCGATTTTTTGTGGTGTAAGAGGGAGGGCTGCGTCAGCGCCCCCTGCGCCTAAGGCTATTCCGCTGCGCCGTGGTGGTCATGGACATCCCTTATGACCTCGTGCGCGGCCAGTCGGTTCCGCGGCGAGTCTTACCGCGTCCGCCATGCCCTCATGCAGGAGGGCTAGCCGCTCAAAAAGCGTGCGCGCTTCCGATGTTCAGACTGCTCAATTCCTTTTGACAAAACATAACGTTCCAGGCCCTCGTCGGGGCGGGGTATTACGACCGTACTAGCGGTCGACCTGCGGATGTCGGTGCGGTCGCGATACTCTGGGGGGATGGGCCTTATAAATTCGATGCTTCGTTGGATCGTTTAGAAAAAAACGCCGTTCTGCTTATAGTTAGATGTGTGAACATCGCTGAACACCCCTTTTCGTAGCAGGCTGATATTCAATCTTTCTGTAGTCCGATATACGAAGAATAAATAATAGAAATAGACAATGGCATGTTTGCACATGAGATAAGGGACCAGTATTTCGAACCGTTCGTTAGTTCTTTTAACTAAGATTTCGAACCGTTCGTTAGTTCTTTTAACTAAGTTTGATGAGATCTTTATAAGATATAAGCTATGAAGTTATTCCTAGATGAAAAATGTTGGTTGATTCGTGTTCGAAGGCGTTGAATATTGCTACCTTGATTCAACACGATTCCTTTCAACGACAATTGTTCAAAAGAAGAGATAATTGATGGATAATGTTGCAACATGGATATTCATTTTGACTGGGGATTCAATATGAAAAAGGTTTTACGTGCTGCAACTTCTTTTTCTTTGGCTGCTCTTCTGACATTTTCGTCATTGATGAGTCCTGTAGTTGCTGCTTACGGATTGAACGAGGCGCAGCCCGCTGAAGCTGTGACGGATGTGACTTCTGCAGATGATGACGGAGTGGCTGCACGCGGTGACGGTGTTGAAAGCAGCGAGGCAGCCGTCGGCCAATCTCCGGTCGAAGGGGATATTGAGGCTATCGACTCGTTGAGCCAAGGCGCAGCTGAAAGCGATGTCAAGACCGAGCAACAGGTCGATTCGGTCGAGTCAGGCTTTCAATACGTTTACCTTGCCTACCCAAGCCTTTCCTCTGGATCCAATCAAGTCATTGCTTTTGCTACGCCTAATGACAGCGAAGTTCTTTCCTCTGCTACGCTTGGCTATGTGAGTGCCAGCGGCGTAAAGGGCTCTGTCGACGCGTCTGCTACGGCTGATAATTCTGCCGCCTTTACCTTTGGCGCAAATCTCGAAGCTAATACTTATTTCCTCACTTCGATTTCGTATTATCTAGAGGGAGATAGGACTGAGCATAAGATCGATCTTTCTGATCGAGATTATTCATTCACCGTCGCAAATAGCTCCATGAACTCCGAGGGAACATCTGTTTATTATGCAGACGGGGACGGAAATGCTGTTGAGGCCCAGTCTATTCAGCAGGCGTTGGAGTGCGCCGATTCTCCGGATGGTGTTTCTACTTATGCGGCGCGTTCTGCGCGTAACGTTGGTGTGATCGCTCTTGATGCTGGCCACGGCGGGTCTGATCCCGGAGCCCAGGGCAATGGTAAAAGTGAGGCTGATCTTACCTGGAAGATTGTGACGGCCTGCAAGAATAAGCTTGAAGCGTATTGTTTCAAGGTTGTTCTTGCCCGCGAGCAATACGGCAATTATTCCGGTAATGATTTTCTTTATCGCGTTCAGCGTTGCATCGATCAGGGTGCGCAGGCTTTCGTTAGCTTCCATATTAATTCCGGCTCTTCTGCTGCTCATGGTGCTGAGGTTTACGCTCCCACCGCAAATGGATCAGACTATACACAGGTTTCTGTTGAGCTTGCCAATAAGGTTATGAATAACCTTGCTGCTATGGGTCTTACGTACCGCGGCGTTTTCCAGATGCAAGTGGGAGATGAGTTTGCGGTAATCCGATGCGCCCGCGAGCAGGGGATTCCTGGCATCTTAATTGAGCATGGCTTTATTTCGAATTCCGGCGATGTCGCTAACTATTTCTCTGACGACGGCTGCCGTCGCCTTGGCGAGGCTGATGCTGCCGCTATTATTGCGCAGTTCCCTCATCCTTACTCCATTGATGGAATTACCTTTTCGGAGGAATTGGGGCGCGCTGGATCTTCGATTAAAGTTGGAGTGAATGTTACCGGCAAGACCGACGGACTCAAATATAAGTTTGTTTGGCATAGGGCTGGGGCAGATTGGACTGACGCTAACTGGGGCGTGATCGGTCAAGATTTGACCGCCCCGTCGGTTGTTTGGACTTTGCCGCAAGCTGGTGAATACGAAATTTATGCCGATGTTGTTGACTCCAATGGTTACATATCGAGCACTTCCAAATATAAAGTAGTCAATTGGTCCGTCGAGGGCCTCGACGTCTCCGGCGAGGCGCGCTCCGGCAAGCCGCTCAAGCTC
>CALJNY010000322.1 GCA_937981515.1 uncultured Collinsella sp.
AAAAACGAATGTCATATAAAGCAAAACCGTACGGTTTTTCATGCTCCGCCCTCCAAGAGCCAATAGCCCAAACCGAAATCTTGGAAAAGCATGAGGGCAAAGCCGTCAGTCATGTGTTACAAGGCGTCAACATTCACTTGACGCCACGAGGCCAAATGGCCTCACGAAGCGAGATGACGCAATAGGTGAAGAAATACCGTCTGGTGTCGATCGGTCCAGGCATTTTGTCGATAGCAAAAATAGATGGGCAAGGCCACGTCATGCGAGCCTTCAATGGAGCACTCGCTCACTTCCAGTCCATCTGTTGCGAGAGAAGAGCCAGAAAAACTCAATATCAATCCCCCGGCTTGAAGAAACTCAGTCTGCGCCCTGTTTTCGTATTCGACGTCGCGGAAGCGGAAATTAACCAGCTGAGCCTCGGGACATTGGTTGATTGCATTGAGACAGGGTGACAAATTAATGGGAACAGCCAGCCTGCCGCCCAGCAACTCACGAACGGTCATAGCACCCACAGATTGATGACCCGCTGGACACGAAAGAACCTTGAGCTCCTTTTCACCCAAGTATTTCGAAGAAAGGACACTATCCCTTGGTTCCTCAAATGAGATGGCCGCATCCGAAATGCCAAGCACAAGTGATTCAAAGCATGTGGCCGTTGGCTGATGCCAAACATCAAGGTGAATCTGGGGGTGCAAGCTTTCAAACGAGTCGTACCAGTTTTCGGAAAAAAGACGCCCCCGCCCGTGAAGACAGGGGGCGTAAAGACGGAAGTGGCCGTCGGGCGAAACGCCGCCGTTCCCCGATTGAGCGTACTTTTTGAGATCGTCGACTTGTGCCAGGATCACGCGTGCACGACGCGCAAATTCTCTGCCCGCCGGAGACAAAACAGCCTCCCCCGCCGATCGGTCGAGCAAAACAATCTGATACTCAGATTCCAACTTTTTGATTGCCGACGAAACGGCCTGTGGGCTCACGTGAACGGCGCGAGCCGCTTTGCGCACGCCGCCGTAGTTCGCTACCGCTTGAAGGTATTCGAGTTGAGAAAGCTGCATAGGTTACTCCAAAGGCAGCCAAGGCGACGGGCTGTGCGTCCTCAGATGAGGTTCTCGCCCAGGTTCTTGCCGCCGAGGACGTGCATGTGGAAGTGCATGACGGTCTGACCGGCGTTGACGCCCTTGTTGGAGATGACGCGGAAACCGTCCTCCAGGCCCTTGGCCTTAGCGACCTCCTGGATGGCGTGGGCCATGGCGCCCATGGTCTCGGCAGGCACGTTGTCGGCGATGTCGCTGTAGTGCTTCTTGGGGATCACGAGGGTGTGGACCGGCGCCTGGGGGTTGAGGTCGTCGAAGGCGATGACCTGGTCGTCCTCATAGACAACGGTCGAGGGGATCTCGTGGTTGGCAATTTTGCAGAAGATGCAATCACACATGGTTGGTTCCTTTCTCACAGACCAAGGTAATTATATTTGGTCGAGATGGTTAGAACGAGAGACTGTCGTTGGTGTTGGCGGCTTCGCCGTCGGCGAGCACGTCGTTGCCGTCGACGTCCTTAAGGAGCACCGAGACCTTCTGCTCGGCATCGGACAGGCGGGTGCGCAGGCTCTTGAGGAGCTCGACGCCGCGGGTGTAGCTCTCGAGCGACTCCTCGAGCTCCATATCGCCCGACTCCAAGCTGCGGATGATGAGCTCCAACTCCTGCGAGGCCTGCTTGTACGTAAGCTGCTCGACCGAGGTCTTCTCTGCCATATCTGTTTCCTTTCCTAAAGGTTTATCGCTATGAAACGCGGCTTACTCGACCGTATCGACCGTTGCCGCCACGTTGCCGTCTGCCATGCGCACACGAATGGCGTCGCCGGGCTTAAAGGTCTTGGCACTCGTAGCCACGCCATCATCGCTGTACGCGATGGAATAGCCGCGGGCAAGCACCTTGAGCGGCGACAGGGCATCGAGCGAGGCTGCCGCACGGCCTAGGTCGGACGCGGGCTTGCTGAGCATCGTACGTCCCTGATGCTCCAGACGGGAGCTTGCGAGCATGAGCGCATGGCGCTTGCCATCGAGCCCTGAGGTGCTTGCGATCAAGCGCTCGGGCAGACGCTCGAAGTTGGAGCGGAAGGCCCCAACCGAACGCGTTATGGCGCCGGACAGACGATCGGCCGTCAGGGCAAGCTCGGACTCGCGACGCTCGACCATAAACGTTGGATCGTTGAGGCACGGGCGGCACGCGGCCGCATCGAGCGCGTCGCCCAGACGAGCCGTATAGGTGTCCCAGGCACGACGACCGCGCTGGTCGAGCATTTCCAGATCGACCTGATCTGACCCGATCATCGATGCCATCGCAGCACTCAGACGCTGATGACGTGTCTCGAGCACATCGGCCAGCTCCGTCATAGCCGGCGCCACCGATTCTGCCGCTGCCGTTGGCGTGGAGGCGCGACGGTCGCTCACCATGTCGCAGATCGAGGTATCGGGCTCATGCCCAATGCCCGTCACCACAGGCACGGGACAGGCTGCCACCGCGCGGGCAAGCTCCTCGTCGTTAAAGGTCATGAGGTCCTCGAAGGAACCGCCGCCACGCACGAGCAAAATGCAATCGGGCGCCGGTGTAATGGCAGCGGCGCGGCGCAAGCCTTCAATAAGCTCTGCCGGTGCACCCTCGCCCTGGACCTTTGCGCCCACGCAGACAAGCTCGACGAGCGGGTTGCGACGGCGCAGCGTACGCTTGACGTCGTCGATTACGGCGCCCGAAAGCGAGGTGACGACCGCCACACGCGAGCAAAACACCGGAATGTGACGTTTGCGCGCCTCGTCCATCAGGCCCTCGCGACGCAGCTTTTCGGCCAGTTGCGCCACTTGTTGACGCAGCAGACCCTCCCCCGCCAGCGAGAATGAGCGAGCGACAAAGCTCATACGACCCGTGGGCTTGTAGAGGTTGAAGCTGCCCTTAAAGCTCACCTGCATGCCGTCGCGCAGATCGAAGGTGCGCTTAAGGTAGGCGCCCTTCCAGATGATGCAGTCGACGGCCGCCGAGTCGTCCTTGATTTGGAAGTAGCAGTGGCCGCTTCGGGCATTGGGACCACGAAAACCCGTGACCTCGCCCAAAACGCTCAGCTGCGGAATGGCATCGAGCGCGCCGGCGGCGATCTCCACCGCTTGGCTCACGCTAAGCTCTTTGCGCTCCTGATCGTCCGAACCGTCGAACTCGGCGGAAACGGCATTGCCGGTTAGGTTCCAGCCTGCCACGCAGCCCCCTTTCGTCATCGTGCACAAGGGCTCCGGCCCCGTGCAAATTTAAGTCCAACACATAGTACAGCGCCGCGAGGACACGAATCCCCGCGGCGCCTGCCTGTCCTATTTGTTATCGGTTGGAATTTCTGTTGTAGCGAGCCATCATCCTATTTGTTATCGGTTGGAATTTCTGTTGTAGCGAGCCATCAGGTAGAGCAGTTGAATGATCGAAGTGAGCGCTGCAGCCACATAGGTAAGCGCGGCTGCCGTCAGCACCTTCTTGGCGCCGTTGACCTGCTTGGAACTCATGCCCGACTGTTCGATATACGCCACGGCGCGGCGACTGGCATCGATCTCGACCGGCAGCGTAACCAGCTGGAACAGCACGCTAAACGAGAAGAAGACCAGCGCGAGGGTCGTGAGCCCCGCGATGTTCATGAACAGGCCCATGAGCAGCACGATCGTCCAGGTGTTCTGGGTAAAGTTGACGACGGGGACCAAAGCGATACGTACCTTCATCATGGCGTAACCGCTTTGGCGCTGGGCGGCATGGCCCGCCTCGTGGCAGGCGACGGCAACACTTGCGACCGACCCGCCCGAACGGTTGGCATCCGACAGATACAGGTTGTTGTCCTGCGGGTTGTAATGATCGGTGAGCTCGCCGGCAACGCCCTTGATGCCCACGGCGCTACAACCGTTGGCATTGAGCATGCGGCGAGCAACCGTGGCACCCGTGTCGCCATCCGAGCGCACCTTAGACCACGTCTTATACGTCGAGTTGATATAGCTCTGCGCGACAAGGCCAAGCACCGTGCAGACAAGAACAACCAGCAGGTACAGTGGGTCAATGCCAAAGCCATATCAATAGTAATAGGGAATGCGAATTCCTCCGAATCGAGTTACACGTTGGAGGCATTCTACCCATTCGACTGACCAGCAAATCAACATCGATGTTTTGGCAATGTCAGCGAAAACGGCCGAGAGCGAGCAAGGTGACGTGAAAGAGAAGCGACGCGTACTTTGGTACGCGAGCGACGATTGAACGTCAGATTGCCGCTCTCGGCCGTTTGCAGCGTCGAGCTGTTACGCGGTTTGGCAAAACCGCGTAACTATATACCTATAGCAATTCAATTTTGCCATCTTTGACCGTCAACCCCATATTGCCCGAGAGCAAATCGTCCAAACGCGAACCAACAAGCTCAAAGCGCCAACCTTCGCGCAGGGGGCTCTGCTCG
>CALJNY010000323.1 GCA_937981515.1 uncultured Collinsella sp.
GCGAGCGCGCGATCTTTCACGATACCCAGACGGCTCAACGAGTATCCACAACGGGGACACATGGCTCATTTTTGACTAGTCGTTGGGGACGTTCTTATAGTCGTTGGGGACGTTCTTAAACGACTAGTCAACAAAGCGCCCGGCGAGCATGAGCTGCTCGCCGGGCATCTTGGTTAGGAGAATATCGTGGCTGGATTTGCGAAAAGCCGCGGTCAGGACTACCCCCTAAGGGCCTGAGGCGCTCAAGATTGGGAGCGACAAGCCCGACGAAGCGTACTTAGGTACGCAAGGAGGGTTGGAGCCCCAAGGTTGAGTGCCTCAGTGCCCTTAGGCCAAATCTTCGCCGTTGGTGGCGATAACCTTCTTGTACCAGTCAAAGCTCTTCTTTTTGGAACGCTTGAGGGTGCCGTTACCCGCATCGTCGCGGTCGACGTAAATAAAGCCGTAACGCTTGGACATCTCGCCCGTGCCGGCAGACACCAGGTCGATCGGGCCCCAGGTGGTGTAGCCCAGCAGGTCAACGCCGTCCTCGGTCACCGCGTCACGCATGGTCTGGATGTGCTGGCGCAGGAAGTCGATACGGTAGTCGTCGTTGATGGAGCCGTCCTCCTCGACAACATCCTTGGCGCCCAGACCGTTCTCGACTACAAACAGCGGCTTCTGATAGCGGTCGTACAGGTCGTTGAGCGTAATGCGGAAGCCCAGCGGATCGATGGCCCAGCCCCCCTGGCTCGCCTGCAGGTAGGGGTTCTTGGCGCCGGCGAAGGCGTTGCCCTGGGTGCGCTCGACATCGGGGTTGTCGGCACCGGCAGAGCAGCGGGTGCTGTAGTAGCTAAAGCTGATGAAGTCGACGGTGTTGGCAGCCAGGATCTCGCGGTCCTCGTCGGTCATGCCAACGTCGATACCCAGGCGCTCGAGCTTCTTGACGGCATAGGCCGGGTAGTAGCCGCGGCTCTGGACGTCAACGAAGAAGTAGTTGTCCTGGTTGTCGAGCTGCGCCTGGCGCACATCGCCCGGACGGCAGCTGTAGGGGTAGTAGCTACCTGCGGCAAGCATACAGCCGATCTTGATCTCGGGATCGATCTCGTGAGCAATCTTGGTTGCCCAAGCGCTGGCAACGAGCTCGTTGTGGGCGGCCAGGTACTCGACGGCCTCCTTGTTCTCGCCTTCTTCAAAGACCAGACCGGCACCCATAAACGGCAGGTGCAGAATCATATTAATCTCGTTGAAGGTAAGCCAGTACTTCACCAGGCCCTTGTAGCGGGTGAAGATCGTGGTCGCGAGGTTCTTGTAGAAGTCGATGAGCTTGCGGTTGCGCCAGCCGCCGTACTCCTTGATGAGGTGAATCGGGCAGTCGAAGTGCGTGATGGTCACGAGCGGCTCGATGCCGTGCTTTTGGCACTCGCGGAATACATCCTCGTAGAAGGCCAGA
>CALJNY010000324.1 GCA_937981515.1 uncultured Collinsella sp.
AGAACGACACCGAGAGCCTGCAGGCAGCCGGAGTAGCATATGCTGCTCGTCAGCGATGCGACCTTAAGGAGCACGGTGCCGACGGCCTGCACCTGTACACTATGAACCGTCCTGCGATCGCCGCGACCATTATGGAGCGCCTGGGGTAATGGAAAAACCGCACGTCGATACAACCGTTGTTGAAGTGCCGGCCGACCTTGCGTCGCCGGCGCTTTACCGTATCGACGCTGCCCACCACCCTCGTGTCGACCGTGCCGAGATGCTGCGGTATCTGGGCTACGGCGGCCAGCAGATTGAGCCCGAACTGTCGCAGCGTATTGAACTTGTCGTTGAGCGTCTGGAGCTGGACATTGAGCCCCGCGGCGTGCGCCGCATATTTGCCATCGATGCCACGGGAGCCGATGAACAGGGCGACCCTTGCATTCGCTTGGTCGGCACCAACGTTGAGCTGCGCGGTCGCGATATCTATCGCCACCTCAAAGACGCCCGCTTTGCCGCACTCATGGCATGCACCCTCGGCATGGACGCCGAGCGTCGCCTGCGCACCACGGGAACCCAGCAACCCCTGGAGGGCGCCGTGCTCGACGCCGCGTGCTCCGCTTACGTGGAAGCCGCCGTTGAGCAAATGGACCAGCAGGTCAAGACGGACGCCGCCGTTCATGGGCTCGCCGGCAACTGGCGCTTTAGTCCCGGCTACGGCGACTGCCCGCTCTCGGCCCAGCGCTCGATCGTCAATGCGCTCAACGCCACGCGCCTCATCGGGCTTACCGTCACGCCTACCAACTTGCTCATGCCCACCAAGAGCGTGACCGCGGTGATTGGTCTGTTTGACGGCGAGGTCCACGACGCCCAGAGCCGCCCCACCTGCAATATCTGCCGTATGCGCGAGCACTGCCGCTTCCGCGCCGCCCACACCACCTGCTATTCGCATTCTGAATAAAATGTCAATTGATGGCACGGTATCGAGGGAATCTCATCCGAATGTAAGCGGATGTCCTCATAAACAAGTACCATAAGATGCCGAATAACAACTATCTGAAAGCCAGTACATGCACAACATTCTGCAGTTCTCGCCACAACTAACCGCGCTTGAGTTTTTTTCAGGCATTGGCTTGGCTCGTGCCGGCATGGCAAAAGCCGGAATCAAAACAATCTGGGCAAATGACATAGACCATACTAAATGCGCCATGTACAGCCAGTGTTGGGGCGATGAGCATCTAGTCGAGCAGGATGTCCACACACTCGACCCCGACCTAATACCCCAAGCCGACATCGCATGGGCGTCAAGCCCTTGCACAAACTTATCTCTCGCGGGAAACAGGGAGGGACTTATCTCTGGCAAAGAGTCCAGTGCGTTCTTTGGCTTTATTAAGGCCATCGAAGGAATGAACGATCGTGCCCCGCGGGCACTTGTTCTCGAAAACGTCATCGGCCTTGCCACGTCTAATAACAGCGATGACTTTAGACTCGTTTGCCAGGAATTTAATCGTTTAGGCTATTCATGCGACGCTTATTTTATCGATGCACGGCACTGGCTTCCCCAGTCACGCCCCCGCATGTTTGTCGTCGGATTAAAAAACCCTCTTCCCAACAGCCGACTCGATTCCTCGCTTCGACCCGAAAAGGTCTCCTGGATTCACTCCGACCCTTCACTCATTACGCACGTCTCTCACCTAAACGAGCCGAGCCCGCTTCGCATGACGGGCCTTGCAACGGTTGTTGAAAATATTCCCGAGGACGACAAGCGTTGGTGGAACAAAAACCAAGTACAAGCATTTATCGACTCACTTGCACCGCATCAAGCAGAGCGCCTCCAGCGCTTCTTAAATGCCAAAGAAAAAATTGTTCGCACTGCTTATCGTCGCACGCGATCGGGCGTTGTGCGCTGGGAAATTCGTGAAGAAGAAATTGCCGGATGTCTAAGAACGGCTCGCGGCGGCTCATCAAGACAGGCAGTCGTTATATGCGAAAACGGAAAGATAGAAGTTCGCTGGATGACTGGAACTGAATATGCCCGTCTCCAAGGTGCTGACTCATGCCAGTTTAGCGGCTTCTCGGATGCTCAGATTCGCTACGCGTTCGGCGATGCAGTTGCCGTGCCAGTTGTCACTTGGCTTATAAAAAATGCAGTCAAACCCGCGCTTATGTCTTCAAGGAACGGAGTGGACAATAATGGAAATGACCAATTGCTCCTTGAGCGAGCCCGATAAAGATATCTTGGATGCCATTGAACTCTGGTACGAATCCAAGCGCAGCAAGCGAGGCAATGTCAACCGTAACGTCATGGCGGTTGGCATAGGCATAAGCGAGCTGTTGCAAAACCGTTTTCCGCTCACCGACGATTATGTGCAATCGGACAAGGGGAGCCAAGTACGAGGCCTAAGTGGAGCATGCATCAAAACAGTTTTAGCCAGACATGGGGAAACGCGTGCTTTCGCATCAGAGGGCGGCAGAACCTCACGCGGCACACTCCCGATGGCGCTTGAGCTTGCCAAAATTATCAACTCTGCCCTACCCAGCGACACTTGCGAAGACACTCGTCTTGAAGCTGCGAATGCAATCGCCAATTTCTTCGTCGAGCGAATCCAGGTCGATTTCTTTAACCGGCAGAGAATCAAAGTCGAAATCGATCTTCAAAAACCAATTTCTGTCATTGTCGATGATATCCTAGACCAAGCAAGCCTACGGTCCGATAAGCCAACGGGTACCGTCGCACAGCACCTGGTAGGTGCAAAACTAGAGATGTTATTTCCAACCATAGAAATCGGAAAGGACAACTCAAACGCCGCTGACCAGCAGACAGACCGTTCTGGCGATTTCCAAATCAATGATGCTGCATTTCATGTGACTGTATCGCCAATGGCCAAATTGACCGATCGATGCCGAGATAACATTCGAAATGGCATTCGGCCCATCGTCGTTGTCCCCCACGATAAAGTTTCCTTCGCTTACGGACTGTTCGAAAGTGAGGGGCTCGGCAATCGCGTACAGGTCATCGCGCTCGAATCGTTTATCGGCATCAATATTGAAGAATTATCGTTCTACAAGCGAGGCCTAATTCGATTAAATGTCGCACGGCTTCTTGCCCACTACAACAAGCGAATCGAAGATATCGAACCCGACAAATCTCTTCAAATCGAAATTCCTCAGTGGGCTCTAGACGAAATGGATGCACATGGCGAATAGATCAAACATACTTATCACCCATGATTCCGACGGCTCCGCGCTGGCGGCGCCTGTCAATGCTGCGCGCTGCAACGGTGCCGCGTACAAAACGCGCACGATCGACGACCTTCGCATTAAGGACGATCGCCTGTGCGCCGCCATCGAGGGCACGGGACACCTGCTGTTCGACGGCGGCATGGGCACCATGCTGCAGGCGGCCGGCATGAAGGCCGGTGCCCTGCCCGAGTTGCTCAACTTTGAGGAGCCCCAGGTCATTACCAATATTCAGCGTCAGTACGTCGAGGCCGGCTGTGACGTGATCACCGCCAACACCTTTGGCGCCAACGCCCACAAGCTCGACGGCGCCGCCACCGTGGCAGACGTCTTTGCCGCGGCCGTCGCCTGCGCCCGCGAGGCCGGCGCCCGCTACGTCGCCGGCGACATCGGCCCCATCGGCGCCCTGCTGCGCCCCTTGGGTACCCTCAGCTTCGACGAGGCCTATGACCTCTTTGCCGAGGAGGTGCGCGCCGGCGTCGATGCGGGCGTGGACCTCTTTATTATCGAGACCATGACCGACCTTGCCGAGATCAAGGCCGCCGTCCTCGCCTGCCGCGAGAATTCCGACCTGCCCGTCTTTGCCACCATGACCTTTGAGGAAGACGGCCGCACCTTCTTGGGCACGAGCCCCGAGGTCGCCGCCATCACCCTCGACGCCATCGGCGCCGACGTCCTGGGCATCAACTGCAGCCAGGGCCCGGCCGAGCTCCGAGGACTCGCCGCGCGTATGCTCACCGTCACCGACAAGCCCGTTATGGTGCAGGCCAATGCGGGACTGCCCCACGTGGACGATGGCGGCAACACCGTCTTTGATATCCAGGCACCCGAGTACGCCGAGGCCGTCGCCGGCATGATTGAGGACGGCGTGAGCGTCGTCGGCGGATGCTGCGGTACCACGCCGGCACACATGGCGGCCTTGCGCACGCTTATCGACAACCACACGCCCAGCCCGCGCCACCGCAAGCCCAGCATGTCGGTCACGAGCGCCCAGACGGTCGTGGACCTTCCCTGCGACGGCCACAAGATCGCCGTCATCGGTGAGCGCATCAACCCCACCGGCAAAAAGCGCCTGCAGCAGGCTCTGCGCGACGGCGACCTGGACTACGTCGTGAGCCAGGGCATCAGCCAGCAGGAGCAGGGCGCCGACATCTTGGACGTCAACGTGGGCCTGCCCGAGATCGACGAGGTCAAGGTCATCCAGCAGGCCACCGAGCAGCTCCAGGGCTCCACGCTGCTGCCGCTGCAGATCGACTCCACCGACCCCGCCGCCGTCGAGGCCGCCGTACGTCGCTACGCCGGCAAGCCCATCATCAACTCGGTCAATGGCAAACAGCAGATCATGGATGAGATCTTTCCGCTGGTCGCCCACTACGGCACCAACGTTGTCGGCCTTACGCTCGACGAGGGCGGCATCCCCGATACCGCCGAGGCCCGCTTCGCCATCGCCGAGCGCATCGTGGCCGAGGCCGCCCGTTACGGCATCGGCCCGGACCGCATCCTCATCGACTGCCTGGTCATGACCGCCTCGACCAACCAACGCCAGGCCGAGCAGATCCTGCGCGCCATGTCCCTGTGCAAGGAACGCCTGGGCGTCAAGTGCGCACTCGGCGTATCGAACATCAGCTTTGGCCTGCCTGCCCGCCCGCTGCTGGGCTCGGTCTTTTTGGCCGCCGCCTTTGGTGCAGGTCTGGACGCCCCCATCATGAACCCGGGTTCCAAGCGCTTTATGGATACCGTCTACAGCTATCGCGTCCTGAGCGTTGAGGACGAGGGCTCGACCGGATACATCGAGCGCTACGCCGGCTGGACCGATCCGTACAAGATCGCCGCGAACCCGGCGGCCGCTCAGTCGGCATCGAGCGATGCCGCGCCTGCCGCAAGCACCACCGCAAGCGCCGATGACGACCCCATCCGCCACATGGTCGTCTCGGGCCGCAAGGGCGAAATCGCGGCCGAGACCGAGCGTCTGCTGGCAGATCACGACGCCATGGACCTCATCAACAACCACTTTATCCCCGCCCTCGACGAGGTTGGCGTCCTCTTTGACCAGGGCAAGTTCTTCTTGCCGCAGCTCATGGCCTCGGCCGAGGCCGCGCGCGTGGGCTTCGATACCATCAAACGCCTGATGCCCGCCGGCGAGATTGCCGACAAGGGTAAGATCTGCGTGGCCACCGTCAAGGGCGATATCCACGACATCGGCAAGAACATCGTCAAAATGCTGCTCGATAACTACGGCTATACCGTCTTTGACCTAGGCCGCGACGTCGACCCGCAGGAGGTGCTCAAGACCGTCAAGGAGCGCGACATCAAGCTCGTCGGCCTCTCGGCGCTTATGACCACCACCGTCGTCGCCATGGAGGAGACCATCAAGCTGCTTCATGCCGAGGTGCCGGGCGTCAAGATCATCGTGGGCGGCGCCGTGCTCACCCCCGAATACGCCAAGCAGATCGGCGCGGACTACTACGCCAAGGACGCCGCCGAGAGCGCACGCATCGCCGAAGAGGTCTTTGGGCAGTAACACAACGGAAACAACCGAGCACCAAAACGTGCCGCACGCGCCGCTTGGCACGTGCGGCACGTTAGAATAGACAAGATTATGCTCGTTTTGGCAGATAGGAGCGCAAGGATGGCGATCACGCCCGCAGAAATCGCGGAAACCCGCGGCATGGTTGAGGAGCAGAACCTCGACATCAGGACCATCACCATGGGTGTTTCGCTCATGGGTTGCGGCGACGAGAACCTCGACCGCATGTGCACGAAGATCTACGACCACGTGACGCACACGGCTGAGCACCTGGTCGAGACCGCCGAGAACCTCGAGCGCGAGTACGGTATCCCCATCGTCAACAAGCGCGTCTCCGTCACCCCGGTGGCGCAGATCGCCGCGTGCTGCAAGGATGAGGACCTCACCCCCATCGCGCATGCCCTCGACCGCGCGGCCGAGACGCTCGGCATCGATTACCTGGGTGGCTTCTCCGCACTCGTCCAGAAGGGCATCGGCGACGCCGACCGCCGCGTCATCCAGTCCATCCCGCAGGCGCTCGCCACCACGAGCCGCGTCTGCTCCAGCGTCAACGTCGCCAGTCTGCGTGCCGGCATCAACATGGACGCCGTACTCATGACTGCGCAGACCATCATCGACGCCGCTAAGCTTACGGCAGACGAGGATTCCGTTGGCGCCTCCAAGTTTGTCTGCTTTGCCAACATGGTCGAGGACTCCCCGTTTATGGCGGGCGCCGTCCACGGCGGTGGCGAGGCCGACGCCGTCATCAACGTAGGCGTTTCGGGCCCCGGCGTTATGGCCGCAGGCCTGGAGACGCTGCCCGATTCCGCATCGATGATGGAGGTCGCCGAGAAGATTAAGCAGACCGCCTTTAAGATCACCCGCGCCGGCGAGCTCATGAGCCGCGAGGCCGCCCATCGCCTGGGTGTCGAGAAGGGCATTGTCGACCTGTCGCTGGCTCCCACGCCTGCCATCGGCGACTCCGTTGCCCGCATCCTCGAGATCATCGGTGTTGGCACCTGCGGTGGCCCGGGCACGACCTGCGCGCTCGCCATGCTCAACGATGCCGTCAAGAAGGGCGGCGTCATGGCCAGCTCCAGCGTGGGTGGTCTCTCCGGCGCCTTTATCCCCGTGTCCGAGGACGCCGGCATGATCGCTGCCGTCGAGGCCGGTGCGCTTTCGCTCGAGAAGCTCGAGGCTATGACCTGCGTGTGCTCCGTCGGCCTGGACATGATCGCCATCCCCGGTGACACCCCGGTCGAGACCATCGCCGGCATCATCGCCGACGAGATGGCCATTGGCGTCATCAACAATAAGACCACGGCCGTGCGCGTGATTCCTGCCATCGGCAAGGGCGTGGGCGACTGCGTCGAGTACGGCGGCCTGTTTGGCCGTGCGCCCATCATGCCGGTGAACCCCAACGCCGGCACCGTGCTTGCCCACCGTGGTGGACGCTTCCCGGCACCGCTGAACTCGCTCAAGAACTAGCTGAGGGGTTCGGGCGAGGAGCCCCGGGGAGGGCAAATATATAAGATCGCCTGCTCGGACAGTCCTGACTCGCACAGAGAGCACATTAAGTGCTCTCCGGCTCGTGCGGCGCTCGCGATCGACCTTATATATTTGCCCTCCCCGGGGCTCCCGCACAACGGGACCTCAGTTGGGTTCTATCCCGTATGGCAGTCGCTTCGCTCCTGCCCGCCTTGGTTGTGAGGGCGGTTTGGCGTTGGATCGGTTCTTTCTGATATATGCTGGTTGCGGCTCTTCTTTTGGTAGGAGTCGCCTTTTTGTTG
>CALJNY010000325.1 GCA_937981515.1 uncultured Collinsella sp.
CTCGCGACAAACTTAATATATTTCGCCGCCCCTCTGCCAAGCTCGGGAGACGACACGTTGATGTCTGCTTAACTCTGCTCGCTCAGCTAATTACTTTGTTGGGGATCCACAATTTGTTGCAAGGTGAACTTGCATTGGGGCGTTTCGTCCTCTTCTCGCGTATCGTCAAAATCGAAGATCATGATGGCACAGTTGGGGAGTTTTGTTGGGAGCTTGAAGCCCTCTGGGGCTGCAGCCTTGATGAATTGGCGGCTGGCGCTGCCGTGGCTTACTGCTAGAAGGGTTTCGATATCCTCGGCGCTTATAAGATTGGTGAGGGTGGCTGCCATGCGTTCTTGTAACGCTTTGCTTCCCTCTCCTCCGTAAGGGACCAAGTCCTCGCCGGGTTCCCAGACGTCGGTGGGCAGAGCGTCGTGGGGGCCTTCTTCGAAGGTGCCGTAGCAGCGCTCGATGATGCCTTCGCAGGACTCGACTGCTGCGTCCGGGCCGAGGAGCTCGCATGCGACGAGCTGAGCTGTATCCATGGCTCGACCCAAAGGCGACGAGACTACTTTGTCGGGGACAACGTCGTGGGCCTTGAGCCATGCGGCTGCCATTCCCGCTTGTTTGCGGCCAAGGTCGGTCAGCGGCGAATCGCAGCGGCCCTGGACCAGCTTTTTGACGTTGAACTCCGTCTGACCGTGGCGGAGTAGATACAGTTTCTTCATGCTCTCCCCTTCTGCATAACCTGCTTTGCCGGCACAGCCTTACTCGTGGGTATGTCCTACGTAGTCTTCGTCGATCGTAATCTTGGCAATCGACTTTGGATATTCCAATTCGACCCGTTGTGCCAGCTCGTGCTTTACGTCTTCGGCACTCATCTGCAGATCTGAGGGACGCACGCAGTCAAAGATCACGTTGGTGTGCGTGGGACCCGGCACACAGCGCAGATCGTGAATCGAAAGGCGGCTATCGATCTGTTGGGCCATGGCGTTAATGCGTAAACGCATGCTCGCCACCTTGGGATCGTCGGTCACGATGGGGTCGTAATGGAGCGTGACAATCATGCCGTCTTCGTTCCTAAACGACTGCTCGATGTTATCGAGCGTGTCGTGACTTTCCAGCGGGCTGGCCTCGGCTGCCATCTCGGCGTGAGCGCTTGCGAACTTCCTGCCCGGGCCGTAGTCGTGAACCATCAGATCGTGAACGCCCAAAACGCCGGGGTAGCTCATGATCTTGCTGCGGATATGCTCGACGAGCTTAGGATCGGGCGTCTGGCCCAAAAGCGGGCTCACCGTATCTTGGATAAGCTCAAAGCCGCTCCAGCCAATATAGGCGCCAACGGCAAGGCCGACCCACGCGTCAAGATTGATGTGCGTCACCTGCGAAACAATTGCGCACGCCAGCACGGCGCCCGTGGCAAGGACATCGTTCTTGGAATCTTGCGCGGTCGCATGCAGCGTCTCGGACTCAATGCGATCGCCGAGCTTTTGGTTGAGGGCCGCCATCCAGAGCTTTACGACCATCGAAAGCACTAGAACTGCCACCAGGGCAAGCGAGAACTCGACAGGTTCGGGGTGGATGACGCGCTCAACCGAGGACTTCACCAGCTCAACGCCAATCAGCAGCACGAGTGCCGCCACGACCAGACCCGAGAGATACTCGTAGCGACCGTGGCCGTAAGGATGCTCGGGGTCGGCCGGCTTGCTCGCCAGCTTAAAGCCCAGCACGCTCACGATATTCGAGCTGGCATCGGACAGGTTGTTCATGGCATCCGCCACAATCGAAACCGATCCCGAAACCACACCAATTGCACCCTTCGCAGCACAAAGCGCAACATTGGCGACAATACACACCATGCCAGCTAACGTGCCCACACGCGCACGATCGCCCTGTGCGCGCCTAACAATCCACTCGACCATCTACATCCGCCCCCACGGTACTACTTATATATCTATTGCTCAAACGGATTGTAGTGTAGCCACTTTGTCCCCCAGATACAAAAAGGCCGCGCCCACACAGGTCACGGCCTTGGAATGTGGCAAAGGAATCGTCCTTGTGTCGCACAGGTTTACGCGCTTACTTCGGCCACGCTCTTCGAGGTTTTGGGCGAATCGGCTCCGTCCCCCGTCGCCTGCCCCTTCGCCGGCACCACGCCAAAGCAGTAGCTCAGCGCCGCAGACACCGCAAATGCCACACCGCCGGCAAAGCAGCACCACAGCAGGTTCGAAAAACCACCTGTGGCAAAGCCAATGACCATGAGGACATTCGTCATGCCGATGGTATAGGCCGTAACGTGGCTCACGGCAGCAACAAGGCCTCCGACGGCGCCGCCAATGGCCATGCACGTCAGGCACCTGCCATATTTAAAGCCGCAACCGTACAGCGCCGGCTCGCTTACGCCGCCAAGAACACCCGAGATTGAATAGCCCAGCATGAGCGTCTTCTCGTCCTTATCCGCAACGCGGAGCGACGCGCCAAAGGGCATGCCCCAAACGGCAAACGTTGCCATCGTCGCGGCGATCAGGATGCACGAATCCGTTCCCACACTCATAAACTGCGCATAGGCAAGCGATAGGACAACGTTGCTGACACCCGCGATCTTAAGGAACTCCCAACCCGCGGCAAGCCCCATGAGCGTGAGCAGCGACACGATGCCACCGGAATTGCCAAGCATAAACATAAGCTGGCCCAACAGCATGCCCAAATAGCTGCCCGCCGGCGCCGTAATACACAGCGAAACCGGAACCATAACAAGCATGGTCGCAAACGGAACAAACGAAAACGCCACGGCCTTAGGGATAACGCGCTGAAAGAAACACTCCACTTGCCAAAGCACGGGTACCGAGATGAGAATCGGAATAACAGTCGTCGTGTAATCGTTGACCGGCGCGGGAAGCAGGCCATACACGGAAGTCATCGATGCCCCCGTCGTCGATGCGGCATCGACGAGCTTAAGCAGATCGGGCGCAATCAATACGCCGCCCAGCATCATGCCCAGCTGCTCCGAGCAACCGAGCTGGCGGGCGGCCGCCCAACCAAGATAAATGGGCAAAAAGTAGTAACCGGCGTTATAGAGCCAACTGTAGAACAGGCGATAGATTTCGGAATCGGCAGACCACAGGCCCAGCATGCCTTCGCCCATAATGACGGCGACGGTGCGGAACAACGCCGCGCAGACAATAAACGGCAGCGCCGACATCATGCTTTTGGACAGATAGTCCACCACGGCCATGGCGTTTGATGAGACCGTCGTTGTAAACGAGGTGTTAGAAACTTGTGACATGGAACGCCTTTCTCAATGTGACATGCGGGAAGTCCCTTTGTCACATCGTGCGATACTGACCGATTGCGCGGTACTTTTCGTAGCGGAGGTTTGTGAGGGTCGCGTCGTCGAGCCGCCCAAGCGTATCGAAGGCATCAAATGCCGAGGACATGACGGCACCGGCAATCTCCTCATGCGACAGGCCCCTATCATCAACAATGCCGTCGATGATGCCGAGCGCCAACAGATCGGGGGCCGTGAGCTTAAGCGCCTCGGCGGCCTCATTCGCGCGCTCGGTATCCTTCCATAGAATCGACGCACAGGCCTCGGGGCTCACGACCGAATAGGCCGAGCTCGAGAGCATCAGGATGCGGTCGGCCACGGACAGCGCCAGCGCGCCACCAGAGCCGCCCTCGCCTGTCACCACCGAGACAATCGGCGTCTTAAGGCCGCTCATCTCCATGAGATTCTGGGCGATGGCCTCGCCCTGACCGCGTTCCTCGGCACCGATGCCGCAAAACGCGCCCGAAGTATCGACCAGGCACAGAACCGGCCGACCAAACTTTTCGGCTTGGCGCATAAGGCGACGCGCTTTACGGTAGCCCTCGGGATGTGCCATGCCAAAGTTGCGGCGCATACGCTCTTTGGTCGTGGTGCCGCGCTCGATGGCGATGACCGTTACGGGGCGTCCGTCTTTCCAGCCAATGCCAGCCACCACAGCGGCGTCGTCGCCAAAGTAACGGTCGCCGTGCAGCTCCACAAATCCATCCAGGCCCAGCGAGATCATCTCACCCGCCGTGGCGCGATCTGCCGAGCGGGTCTGCTTGACAATCTCGAGCGCGGTTTTTGGTGCCGGCGAGCGCTTAAACAAGTGTCCCAGCTTTTTGCCGCGGCGACCCGCATGCACAATCTCATGCGGTGCCCCCAGGCCGGGCGCATGCCCTTCGTGCAGCGCCAACAGCTCGCCTACCGTGAGCGCAATCTCGCCACGCGGAACAACGGCATCGCAAAAGCCGTGCTCCAGCAAAAACTCGGAGCGCTGGAATCCCTTGGGCAGACGCTTGTGCATGTTCTGCTCGATCACGCGCGGGCCGGCAAATGCCGTCAGGGCATCGGGCTCGGCCAGGATAATGTCACCCTCCATGGCAAAGCTCGCGGTTACACCTCCGGTCGTGGGGTCGGTGAGCACCGTGATATACAGGCCGCCCGCCTCGCTGTGGCACCTAACCGCCGCAGAAATCTTGGCCATCTGCATAAGCGAGGTCACGCCCTCTTGCATGCGCGCACCGCCCGAAACGGTAAAGCCGACAACTGGCAATCCCAGCTCGGTCGCACGCTCAAACGCGCGACAGATCTTCTCGCCCACCACGGAGCCCATCGAGCCCATCATAAAGTTAGCGTCCATAAAGAAGAGCGCGGTATCGCAACCGCAGATTTTGCCCCTGCCGCACACAACGGCATCGCGCTCGCCCGAACGCTCGCTCACGCTCTTGAGCTTATCGGCATAGCCGGGAAACGAGAGGAAGTCCTCCGACGCCAGATTGGCATCCCATTCCTCAAACGTGCCCTCGTCGACCGTCATGCGCATGCGCGTGCGACCGCTCACGCGAAAGTGTTTGCCGCAACGAGGGCAGACCTCGAGGTTGTCGTGCAGGCGTGCCTCATCGATCACGCGGCGGCACTCCGGGCACTTGATAAACACGTGGCGCGCGGGAAACTCGGCGCACGACTCGGTCATCGGCCCCTCGAGGACGTTGACCGTCTTCGCTTTTCTATTCATCAGCATAGAGATGCCCCATCAGATCGGTGTGATACATGCCCGACAAGAACTCGTCGTTTGCCAGCACGTCGAGCTGAAGCTCGCTGTTTTCGCTCACGCCCTCAATCACGAGCTCGCCCAAGGCCGAGCGCATCTTGCGAATGGCACCGTCACGCGTGGGCGCACACACGATGAGCTTGCCGAGCATGGAGTCGTAGTACGGCGGAACGGCGGCCCCGGTAAACATGGCGGAATCCCAGCGCACGCGCGGACCACCCGGCACACGCAACGCAGTGACCGTTCCGCATGACGGCAGAAAGTCCGGCGTTTCGGCATTGATGCGGCACTCCATGGCGTGGTTGCGAACCGGCATGTCCTCCTGCTCAAAGGGCAAAGGCTGGCCGGCTGCCACGCGCAACTGCCACTTGACCAGGTCGGTATCGGTCACAAACTCCGTAACCGGATGCTCCACCTGCAAGCGCGTGTTCATTTCCATAAAGTAGAAATTGCCATCGTCCGAATACAGGAACTCGATGGTACCGGCTCCTTCGTAGCCAACGGCACGAGCCAGGTCACGCGCCGCCTTGTGCATACGGGCACGAATATCGTCGTGTCCGTCGAGGCACGGCGCGGGGCTCTCCTCGATCAGCTTTTGGTTGCGACGTTGCACCGAGCACTCGCGCTCGCCGAGCGAAAACACATGGCCCTGCTTATCGGCCATAATCTGCACCTCAACGTGGTGCGCCGGCGCGACAAACTTCTCCATGTAGCACTCGCCGTCGCCAAAAACGGCCTCGCCCTCGGCACGCGCCTCGATGAACGCCTTTGCCGCATCTTCCACGCGCTCGACCTTGCGAATGCCGCGACCGCCGCCACCTGCACGCGCCTTGATGAGCACGGGACAGCCAATGCGCTCGGCCTCGACCGTTGCCTCCTCGGGACTTTTGAGCAAATCGCAACCCGGCACGATGGGCACGCCCGCCGCGGCAGCCGTTCGACGTGCGGCGTCCTTGTCGCCCATGCTGTCGATCACCTCGGCCGAAGGACCGACGAACGCCAGGCCATACTTGTCGCAGTCGCGCACGAAGCTCGCCTTCTCGGAGAAAAAGCCATAGCCGGGATGAATTGCCTTAGCTCCCGACTTTACGGCACAGGTGAGCACAGCATCGTCGTTGAGGTAGCTCTCGGCAAGACGCGGACCGCCGATGCAATACGCCTCGTCGGCAAGCTGCACGTGCAGCGCGTCCGCATCGGCCGTGGAATAAACGGCGACGGTCTTGATGCCCATATCGCGGCACGCGCGGATAACACGGACCGCGACTTCGCCGCGGTTGGCGATGAGCACTTTGTCGAACATGAAGCCTTCCTTAACTTTCGTGCATGAGTGCAAAAGACATATCGGCGCGGCAGCAAACCTCACCGTTGACGCTCGCAGTACCCGTCGCAAAGCGGAACGGCCCGCGCGCACGCGTGATGGTGCACACCAGATCAACCGTGTCGCCCGGGCGCACCGGACGCTTAAAGCGCACCTTGTCCAGACTCGTGTAGAACGGCGTCGCGCCGCGCGCTTCCTCATCGCCCATCAGCAGCACGCAACAGTTTTGGGCGAGCATCTCGCACTGAATCACGCCGGGGACCACCGGGTTTCCCGGAAAATGCCCCTGCAAAAAGTACTCGTCGCCCGTGATCGTGATCTTGCCGTGGGCCTCGTCGCCCACCAGCTCGGCTTCGTCGAGCAAAAGCATCGGCTCGCGATGCGGTAACAGCTTCTTGAGCTCTTCTTTGTTCATGGATATCACCTATCCGATCCTCATGAGGCAGCTGCCGAACTCCACGAGGTCGCCGTCGGCCACGCAGATCTCGAGCACCTCGCCATCCGCCTCTGCCGTCACCTCGTTGAGAACCTTCATGGCCTCGATGATGCAAAGGGTCTCGCCAGCCTTGACCTTGGAGCCCACGTGCACAAACGGTTCGTCGCCCGGCGCCGGTGCAGCATAGAAAACGCCGACCATGGGAGCGGTCACCTCGGTGCCCTTGGGCTCCGGTGCGGCGGCAGGTGTCTGCGCGGCGGGCTCCGGTGCGGCAGGCGCGACTGTGGGAGCTGCAACTGGAGCGGCCATAGCGCTCGGCATGGGCATGGGCACGGCAACCGGCTGTGCGGCGCTCGCGCGCTCGAGCTCGACCGCGGTGCCATCGGGCTCCTCAACGCGCACGCGCGTGAGGCCGCGGTCCTCCATCACATCGGCTATCTCGGCAAGTCTTTTGGAATCCATGCTCTAGCTCCTCGTATATCTACGCAGCGCGATGGCGGCGTTGTGTCCGCCAAAGCCCAGGTTGGTCGAAAGCGCCCAGGTAAGGTCGGCGCGAACCGCGCGATTGGGCGTGTAGTCAAGATCGCAGGCGGGATCGGGCGTGTGGTAGTTAATGGTCGGCGGCACCACGCCCTGCTCGAGCGCCATGGCGCAGGCCATGACCTCGATGGCGCCCGTGGCACCGATCATGTGGCCGGTCATCGACTTAGTCGACGAGACGTGCGCGGCGCGCGCCGCGTCCTCGCCGAGCGCACGCTTAATGCCCGCCGTCTCGGACGAATCGTTGAGCTTGGTAGATGTGCCGTGGGCATTGATGTAGAGACCCTCGGAAGGCTTAACGTCGCCCTCGGCAACCGCCAGCGATATCGCGCGGGCAATGCCGGCAGCCTCGGGATCGGGGCTCGTAATGTGATAGGCATCATCGGTGTTGCCGTAGCCCACGACCTCGGCATAAATGTGCGCACCGCGCGCCTGCGCATGCTCCATGCTCTCGAGAACCAGCACGCAGGCGCCCTCGCCCATCACAAAGCCGTCGCGGTCTGCATCGAACGGGCGGCAAGCCGTCGACGGGTCAGGATTAGTGGTGAGAGCACGACAGGATGTAAAGCCCGCAACGGCATCGGGGATGATTGCGGCCTCGGCACCGCCGGCGAGAATCGCATCGGCATAGCCATGCTTGATGGCGCGGAACGCCTCGCCCACGGCATGGGCCGAGGTCGCGCAGGCGGTCACCACGGGCAAGGTCGGGCCCTTTGCCTTATGGCGGATTGCGATATTGCCCGAAGCCATATTGGGGATCATCATCGCAATCATATAGGGCGATGCGCGACGGGGCCCACGATCGGCGATCGTGTGAACGTTGTCGACAAGCGTCTGCATGCCGCCCACGCCCGAACCCACGTAGACGCCCAGGCGCTCGCGATCGATGGCGCCCTCGACATCAAAGCCCGCATCGTGCATGGCCTCGTCCGACGCTGCCAGGGCAAACTGAACGCAGGGGTCCAGGTGCTTGGCGTCACGCTTACCAAAGTACTCGTTGCCGTCAAAACCCTTGACCTCGGCCGCCACCTTAACGGCAAACGCATCGGTATCGAAGTGCGTGATCGGGCCGATGCCGCACGTGCCGGCGCACATGGCCGCCCAGGTAGCAAGCGCCGTGTTACCGAGCGGCGATACGGCACCGATACCGGTGATTGCAACTCTCTGTTCCATCATGGTCTCCTCATTCAAGCCGTTGTTCGGCCCTAGTTTCTACATCGCCATTCCGCCGTCGACGCGCACGACCTCGCCCGTAATGTAGGCAGCCGCATCACTCGCCAAAAAGCGCACCACGCCGGCCACTTCCTCGGGGCGCGCCATGCGCTTTAGGGGAATCTGCTCCTCGGTTGCCGCGCGAACCTTCTCCGAAAGCTTTGCCGTCATATCGGTCTCGACAAACCCGGGGGCGACCGCGTTCACTCGTACGCCGCGGGACGCAAGCTCGCGCGCTACCGCCTTGGTCAGGCCGATGACGCCCGCCTTGGAGGCTGCATAGTTGGCCTGCCCGGCATTGCCCATCAGGCCCACAACCGAGCTCATGTTGATGACGCAACCGCCGCGCTGGCGCATAAAGGTCTTGGTGAGCGCGCGCGTCGTATTGAACGTGCCCTTGAGATTGACATCGAGCACGCGGTCGAAGGCATCGTCACTCATACGCATGAGCAGGCCATCGCGCGTGATACCGGCGTTGTTGACGAGCGCCCAAATGGAGCCAAAGTCGTTGAGGACCGTCTCCACGCAAGTGTTGACGGCGGCGGGGTCGGCCACGTCACATTGATATGCGCGCGCCGTGGCGCCAGCCGCCTCACAGGCTTCGCACGTCTCGCGCGCCGCATCTGCGCTACCGGCATAGACGACGGCGATATCAAAGCCGTCCTCCGCCAGGCCCACGGCACAAGCGCGACCGATGCCGCGCGAGCTGCCCGTGACAAGCGCCACGCGACGCGATCCGTCGCGCTCGAGCGCGACGTTGTTCAAGTTGCCCATGTCGTTCCTTTCGGGTTACTGCCCTGTGGGCTATGCGAGCTCGTCGGCAATAGCTGCGACCTGCTCGGCCGTTTCGCACGAATACACGCGAACGTCGCTCAGCGTACGCTTGACCAGGCCCGACAGCGTTTTGCCGGGGCCGACCTCAATAAACGTGTCGATGCCTTGATCCTGCAGAGCATGCAGCGTGTCGACCCAGCGCACGGCATGACTCACCTGGTTGGTCAGCACCTCCGATGCCGCCTGCGGGTCGGCCGGATAGGGCGCCGCCGTCATATTTGCCATAACAGGAATGAGCAACGAGGACGGCGCGTGACCGGCATCGATATATGCAGCAAGGCCACAGGTCGCCTCGGCCATATAGGGGCTATGGAATGCACCCGACACCGCGACCTTCATGGCCCGGCCACCAGCCTCTTTTACCAGGACGTCGAGGGTCTGCAACGCATCGGGCGCTCCGGCCACAACCGTCTGCTGGGGGCTGTTGTAGTTGACCGGCCAGCAGTCCTCGCCTGCCTGTTTTGCCAGGCCCTCAACTTGCGCCGCATCGAGCTTGATGACGGCGCGCATGCCGCCGGGGTGGCGCTCGGCCGCCGTGGCCATAAGCGCCGCGCGCTCGCACACGAGCTCAAAGCCCGCTCGCGTATCGAATGCCCCCGCAAAGGTGAGCGCGGCGACCTCGCCCAGCGAGAATCCCGCACAGGCGGCAGGCACCACGCCGCGCTCGCGCAGGGCGGTAGCCGCTGCCAAGTCGTGCACGAACACGCAAGGCTGTGTGTTCTCGGTCTGCGAGAGTTCCTCCTTGGAGGCGCTCCGGCACTGCTCACTGGTTCCCGGACGCACCTCGTCGGCGATCGCAAACACCTCGGCAGCCGCCGGTGATGCCTCGATGAGGTCGACGCCCATCGCGGGATGCTGGGCACCCTGACCGGCAAACAGAAACGCTACGCTACCCATGCGGACGCACCCTTCAGGACATGCTCGGCGCCATCGACCAGATCGTCGACGATTTCGCGTGCGCTCTGGCGCTTGTTGACCATACCGGCAATCTGTCCGCACAAATACGAACCCTCTTCGTAGTTGCCGTCCTTGGCGGCCTTACGCAGCGCACCGGTTCCCATAGCACCGAGCTCCTCGGCACTCGCGCCGGAACCCTCGCTATTGGCATAGGCGTTGGGGAAGGGGCT
>CALJNY010000326.1 GCA_937981515.1 uncultured Collinsella sp.
CAATGAGCGCGGTTGGGCCGATACGGGCGTGGCGCCGCCGTCGCGCACGGGTGAGCCGGTGATTCCGCTTGGCGGCGGCGAGATTGCGCTGGCAAGTGACGTATGGGAGCGTGCCGGCATGGGACGCGTGCCAGTCTGGATCGCGCCGATGGTGGAACCCGGCCCGGGGATGTTTCGCCTCATTAGCGGCAACCGTCCCTTTGAGTCGCATACCTCGCGAAGGCTTGCGGCCCAAGGTGCCGCCGAGGCTGGATCGGACCTGGATGCCGTGCAGATGAATGCCGATGCTGCTGCGCGCATGGACATCGTCGACGGCGAGATCGTCGAACTCGTGAGCGATATGGGCCGCGACCGCGTGCGCGTGGAGACGACGCCCTATCTGCATCCGGCGTGCATCTTCACCTCGGCCGCTCCCGGCGGACGCGCATTTGGTGCTGAGAGTGGTGGCCGGCAGGCCCTGGGCGTCGGTCCGCTCGACCACACGCCGCTGCGCTGGGACCCGTTGACGGGTGCCGCGCTCACCCAAGAAAACGCCGTTCGCGTGGAAAAGATCGCGGCGCGCGAGGATAATAACGAGTAATTGACTCAGCTGATGTATTCGACTGATCCACGTTTCATTTGAAAGGCCGCACATGAGCGATAGCCAGAACATGTCCGATGAGGTGCGCGCCCGCCTGCGCGCCATTCCTTCCGTCAATGAGCTGCTTGCCGAGTGGCCGGTGGTGAAGGCGGCGGGGGAGACCTGCGACGCGGTGGTCCATGCTGCCGTGACGGCCGAGCTCGACGAGGAGCGCGCCGCCATTCGCGCCGGCGCCGCCCCGCGCTCTAAGTGCGACCTGGCTTCGGCTATTGAGTGGCGTGCGCACCGCTCTGCGCTGCCGAGCCTGCGCCCAGCAGTTAATGCCACGGGTGTGGTCATCCATACCAACTTGGGCCGCGCCCCGCTCGCGGAGTCGGTCGCCAAGGCCGTGGCCGAGGTTGCGCGCGGGTACAGCACGCTCGAGTACAGTGTGGACACTTGTTCGCGCGGGTCGCGCAAGGAGCACGCCGCGCAGCTGATCCGCTCGCTCACCGGTGCCGAGGACGCGCTCGTGGTCAACAACAACGCCGCCGCGGTACTGCTGGTGCTGGCGACCCATGCCGCAGGCAAGGAGGTTATCGTCAGCCGCGGCGAGCTTGTCGAGATCGGCGGCAGCTTCCGCATCCCCGATGTCATGGCGGCTTCGGGCGCCAAACTCGTCGAGGTCGGCGCCACCAACCGCACGCATTTGGACGACTATGAGCGCGCCATCACGCCCGATACGGCGATGATCCTCAAGGTCCATCCTTCCAACTATCGCATCGAGGGCTTACACGAGGAGGTGGGCTCTCGGGAGCTTGCCGCTCTGGCCCACAAGCATGGCCTGTTGTTCTACGAGGACCAGGGGTCGGGCGCGCTGTTGCCCGACGACATCTTGGTGCGCGGCGGCGAAGAAACCACGCCGGCTTCGGTTTTGGCAGGGCTCGATCTGGTGTCGTGCTCGGGCGATAAACTGCTCGGTGCCGCACAAGCGGGCATTATCATGGGCCGTCGCAATCTGGTCCAGGCCTGTGGGTCACATCCGCTTATGCGCGCCCTGCGCCCGGGCAAGCTCGCGCTGACGGCGCTCGAGGCCACGCTGCGTATCTACATGGACGGCGCCGATGTTGCCCATCGCGATATTCCGGTGCTCAGCATGCTTACGCTGCCGCAGGCCCATTTGGAGCGACGTGCCCGCAAGCTGCGCGATCGTATGGTCGCCGGGCTCGATAAGGCTGGCTACCCGTGTGCCGTTCAGGTGGAGATCGTCGAGGAATCGTCGACCCCTGGTGGCGGCTCGCTGCCTACCGTGGAGCTGCCCACCATGTGCGTTGCCGTGCGCCTCGTCGATGAGCGTCTTTCCGTTGACGCGCTCAAGCGCTCGCTCGTCCAAGATTTCGACACGCCGGTCGTCACGCGCACCTCGCACGATCGCGTCCTGTTTGACGTGCGCACACTCGTGGGTGACCGCGATATCGAGACGGCGGCAACGACGCTCGTCGCGTGCGTTAAGAAGGCGATTGCTTGATGAGTGAGGTTCAGGCGCTGGTGGAGTGTCCCGTTATCGTTGGCACGGCGGGCCACGTTGACCACGGCAAGTCGGCATTGATCGAGGCGCTGACCGGCAAGAATCCCGACCGTCTGGAGGTTGAGCGCCGTCGCGGTATGACCGTGGAGCTGGGCTTTGGCGAGCTGGCACTGCCGAGTGGCAAGATCGTCGGCCTGGTCGACGTGCCGGGCCACGCGCATTACCTGCGCGCCATGGTGCAGGGTGCGACAGGCATCGACGTTGCCGTGCTGGTGGTCTCTGCCGTTGAGGGTGTAATGCCGCAGACGCGCGAGCACGTGCACGTGCTGGAGCTGCTGGGCGTCACGCATATGGTGGTGGCGC
The DNA here is from genome assembly GCA_937981515.1 of uncultured Collinsella sp. Taxonomy (GTDB): domain Bacteria; phylum Actinomycetota; class Coriobacteriia; order Coriobacteriales; family Coriobacteriaceae; genus Collinsella. The sequence goes on from CALJNY010000326.1 coordinate 2,451, forward strand.
TGACGATGTGTGACCTGGCCGATGCCGAGATGACCGAGCTTGCCGAGCTCGATGTCGATGACTTTTTGTCGGGTACCGTGTTTGCGGGCGCGCCGATTGTGCCCGTGTCGTCTAAGACGGGCGAGGGGATCGACGGGCTCCTTGCGGTGCTCGACGAGAAGGTAAGTGCCTGCTGGGATTCCTGTCGCGAGCGTGCCGAGCGTGGCGATGCCGCGCCGCGCCTGCCGATTGACCGCTGCTTTACGATCAAGGGCGTCGGCACCGTCGTGACGGGAACGCTGCACGATGCGCCGGTTGCGGTGGGCGACGAGCTGATGGCCTTGCCGTCGCGTACGGTCTGTCGCGTGCGCGGGATTCAGGTGCATGGTGACACGCCGCTGGCACTGCCCGGACAGCGCGTGGCGCTCAACTTGGTGGGCGATGCTGTCGCCGCGCTCGATCGCGGTGAGATGCTCGGCGTGGAGGGCCGTTTTGGTCAGACGTTGCGCTTTATGATGACATTCACCTACCTGGGTCGCGAGGGCGCCAAGCCGCGCGTGCTCGAGTCGGGCGCGCGCGTGCATGTGATGGCCGGCACGGCCGAGGTTGTTGGCCGCATCATGCTTTTGGAGGGCGAGGCCCCCATGGCGGTGGGCGAGACCCGTACCGTACAAGTGCGCTTGGAGGAGCCGCTGCCGCTGCGAGCCGGAGACCATGCCGTGGTGCTGTCGTATTCGCCCGTTATGCTCATTGGCGGTGGGCGTGTGCTGCTTTCGCGCTGCCGTCGCTCGCGCGAGCTTTCGGCGGGGGAGTGCACGCTGCTTGCAGCGCTTGAGGCCGGCGATGCCGTCGCTGGTGTTGAGGCGTGGTTGGCGCTGCAGACGTTGCCGGTCGTGGCTGCCGACGTTGCCGCGGCGCTAGATCTTGTTTCCGGTGAGGCCGATGCCGCGCTGAACGAGTTGGTAACGCGAGGTGTTGTGTGCGAGCTTGCCGGCTCGGGCGGTGCGCTGTATGTGAATGCTGCCGCGCTCGACGCCGCGATGGATGCACTGGCGGCGACCCTGACGGCCATGCACGCGGCGGCTCCCAAGGAGACGGGCTTTACGCCCGGCGCCGTTGCCCATGTTGCGTGGTCTGCCGCTGATGAAGGCGTTGCCGCGGCTCTGATTGCCGAGGGCTGCTCGCGTGGTGTGTGCGCCGCCGAGGGTGCCGAGGTATTCGATCCGCATTCGGCTGCCGCGGCGGCACGCGTGGTGCGAGAGGCATGCGAGCGGATCGTCTCGCTGCTTGACGAGGCCGGCCTGGATGCACCGACGTTGCCCGAGGTGGGCGAACAGCTGCAGCTCGGCCGCGACACCATGACGCGTGCCCTGCGCGAGCTTTCGCTCAACCGTTCGATCGTTAAGGTCGAGCGCGACGTCGCCCTGTCCGCTGCCGCCGAGGCCCATGCGCGTGAGCTTGTTGCCGCTGCCATTGAGGCTGCCGGCGGCGCTGCCACCACGAGCGTGCTGCGCGAAGCCCT
>CALJNY010000327.1 GCA_937981515.1 uncultured Collinsella sp.
CTGGGTCATGTCCGAGGAGGCCATGGCTGCCGATACGCTGCCGACCGGTGCCGGCGTGGGCCACATCATCAAGATGAAGGACGCCCGTAAGGCATATGTCGATCATGCCATCGATACGCTTGATGGCCTGAGGCTCGATGGCCTGGTCGTTGCCGTCGACTGCGGTCACGGCGCTTCGTGCCAGACCACGCCTGCCGCGCTGCAGCGCCTGGGCGCCACGGTCCACGCCATCAACACCGATTACTGCGGCACCGACATTAACGTCGAGTGCGGCTCCACGCACCTTGAGCCCCTGCGCGAGCTCGTGCTGCGCACCCACGCCGATATCGGCCTTGCCCACGACGGCGACGCCGATCGTGTGCTGTTCGTGGACAGTGAGGGCAACGAGATCGATGGCGACTACATCCTGGCTATCTGCGGCTCCGACCTTGCTGCTCGCGGTAAGCTCGCCAACTCCGAGATCGTCTCGACCGTTATGTGCAACCTCGGTTTCTCCATCGCCATGAAGGAGCAGGGCTTTGAGATGGTGCAGACCGCCGTGGGCGACCGCTATGTTCTTGAGCGCATGCTCGAGGACGGTGCCGTCATCGGCGGCGAGCAGTCCGGCCACATCATCTTCCTGGAGCACAACACCACCGGCGACGGCTTGGTGACGGCCCTGCAGCTTCTGGCCGTGCTCAAGCGCACTGGCCGCACGCTCACCGACCTTGCCGGCATCATGAAGAAGTACCCGCAGGTGCTCGTCAACGTGCATTCGGACAACAAGGCCGGCCTGGACGATTGCCAGCCCATTTGGGACGCCGTCGCTACAGCCGAGAAGGAGCTCAACGGTCGCGGCCGCATCTTGGTGCGCCCGAGCGGTACCGAGCCGCTGGTTCGCGTTATGGCCGAGGCCGAGACGCACGAGCTGACCCAGCGTGTTGTCGACGACATCGTCGAGGTTGTCAAGCGCGAACTTCCCTAATGGTCAATAACGGGTGCCAAGTGGTAAACTGTTAAAGCTATTTTGATTGATTGGTATGTCCGAGGGGGAGCATGTTCACTAAAGTCCTAAGGTCTTTTGGTATGCGTGGTCGAGTCCTTACGCTGGATGCTCCCATCTCGGGCGACGTCATTCCGTTGTCGGAGGTCAATGACCAGACGTTTGCCACCGGCCTTTTGGGCCAGGGCGTGGCGATTCAGCCTACCGGCACGCGCGTGATTGCGCCGGCAGACGCCAAGGTCGAGGCCATTTTTCCCACGGGACATGCCGTTGCGCTTAACACGGTCGATGGTCTGGACGTGCTCATCCACGTTGGTTTGGACACTGTTCAGCTCGAGGGCAAGCACTTTACCGTACATGCGCAAGTGGGCGACATCGTCCATAAGGGCGATGTACTCATCGAGTTCGATCGCGAGGCAATTGCTGCCGAGGGTTACGATGTGACGGTTCCTATCTTGGTGTGCAACTCCGTTGAGTTCTCGAGCATCAAGGGCTCCGTTGGCGAGCATGTCGAGGAGATGGACCAACTCATCGTCGCTCGCGAGCGCTAGTGAGCGCGCTTGGCCTTTAGCCTACAATTCGAACACGTTTACGGAGGGCGCCCTTGAAAGAGGGCGCCCTCCGTGGCAAGATGGGATTTGTCCGAAGCTAAACAGCTTTGGGTCACCGTGGACGGGCAGGGGCCTCGACGCGGCTAGACACGAGACACATACATTACGCGACCTCGCCCTGGTGGCCGCACACGTTGGTTGCGGCCGACGCGGGCCGCGGGCAAGTGCTTGTAAGGGGAGCCTTGCCTCTCTTGTACGAGAAAGGACGCGTAATGAAGATCATTAAAGCTAAAGACTACGAGGATATGAGCCGCAAGGCCGCCAATATCATCTCGGCCCAGGTTATCCTCAAGCCCGATTGCGTGCTGGGTCTTGCCACCGGCTCCACCCCGATTGGCGCCTACAAGCAGCTCGCCGCTTGGTACGAGAAGGGTGACGTCGACTTTGCCGAGGTCAGCACCTACAACCTCGACGAGTATCGTGGCCTTTCGCACGACGATCCCCAGAGCTACCACTACTTTATGCGTGAGAACTTCTTCGATCACATTAACATCGACCTGAACAACACGCATGTGCCCGATGGCTCCAATCCCGACGCTGCCGCTGCCTGCTCTGAGTACGACAAGATTGTCGCTGCTGCCGGTTACCCTGATCTGCAGCTGCTCGGCATCGGTAACAACGGTCACATTGGCTTCAACGAGCCCGATGACCACTTCTCCAAGGGTACGCACTGTGTCGACCTTACCGAGAGCACTATTCAGGCCAACAGCCGCTTGTTCGACAGCATCGACGACGTGCCCCGTCAGGCCTATACCATGGGCACTCAGACCATCATGTATGCCCGCATGATCCTGGTCGTCGCCAACGGCGAGGCCAAGGCGCAGGCCGTGCATGACATGTGCTATGGTCCGGTTACCCCCCAGTGCCCTGCCTCAATCCTGCAACTGCACACCAACTGCGTTGTCGTTGCCGACGAGGCCGCCCTTTCGCTCTGCAAGTAGCGATAGCCTATCACCTCGACATAGCTTTGCCGAAGGCCTCCGCTTTGCGGAGGCCTTTTTGCTGAGCGCGCGCCGTGTGCTTGACGAAAATCTTGCCGCGAACTTGACGGGTGCGTCAGGTGCAGCATGATTCATTCCATAACAGATACTATGCATAAATGCTATGAAAAGGTCGTAGACGGTAGCTGGCGTTAGGTGAGTTGCGCAACACAATTGAACAGCGCTCATTTGAGGTACACTGCCAAAGGATGGGACAAGCTGGCAAGCGCATTGACCTGCGCAAAGACTGATTGGTTGGGGGATAAGTTTCAATCGGACCACGCTGAACAAAAACTTGCCATTTGCGTACCAACAAACATCCTAAACCGTAGCATCGCTCTATTCATCTAGCGATACATATGGTCTAGCGTTACGGTGTCCATGTGGTCGAGTTGAGGAGCGGGCATGGTTAACGATTTGGGCAATACGGACGACCTCGAGCTTATGCCGCTGGGCAGCAGTTATACGGTGCGGCGCGATCGCTTGATGAACGAACTTATCGCCAAGGGCCGAAAGGCCGGCATCGTAGTCCTCTACGCGCCTGATGGCTTTGGGAAAACCTCGGTGTTGCTGCAGTATGCCCAAGAGGTTAAAAGCGATCCGACGCGAGGTCCCGTGCGGATCATCGAGGCAGACCGCGCCATTGGGCGCGAGGTGTTTATGCAGCTCGAGGTCGTTACCGAAGAGCTTAAGGACAAGCCGCACTCCCTGATTGCAATCGATAACGTGCCTAACCTCAGCCAGAGCGAGACCGAGGAGCTGATCGACCGAATCCGAAGCCTGCGTGCTATGGGGGTCGGGGTCTTTATGAGCTGCCGTCCTTCGAATCGCCAGCTGATTCATGGACTGGGCGATTCGATTAAAGTCAACGCGCAGATGCTCAAGGTGCATGCCTATGAGTATTCGGCGTGGGCATCGGCATTTTCGATCAGCACATCGCTCGACTTCTATCAGCTTACGCAGGGCGTGCCTGAGCTCGTCTCGGCTATGCAGTCGGGACTATACGGGCAGGGAGACGTTGCCCAGATGCTCGAAAACGAGATCGTCAATATCTACGGTGCGGCACTTGTTGATTTGGCGTCGCTCGAGAACAACGCCCTGTTTAGTGTGGCATGCTTGATGGTCTTAATGGGTGAGGGCAATATTTCGGAGCTCGAGGCTTGCGGTGTTAGGCTTTCGGCGATTGACCAGTCCTATCTTGTCCGCGATTATCCCATTTTTGGCGTCGATCCAGCAGACCGGAGCTTTACCTGCTTGGGTACCGAGGATAACGCACGCCTGCGATTGCGCAAGCTGGTCGCCGAAATCCGCCCCGAACTCGTTGTGCGGGCGGCGCGTATATTGATTAAAGCGGGTCGCTGCGATACCGCGATGG
>CALJNY010000328.1 GCA_937981515.1 uncultured Collinsella sp.
ACGGCCAGCATATCTGCCACGAAGTCCGCCGCGAATCCGAGGTTCCCATCATCGTCCTCACGTCGCGCACGACCGAAATCGACGAGGTCATGGCCATGACGCTCGGCGCGGACGACTTTGTCCCCAAGCCCTACAGCGCCCGCGTGCTCGTGGCGCGCATCAACGCCCTGCTGCGTCGCACCGCGGCGGCAGGCGAGCGCGGCACGCTCGTCCACAAGGGACTGGAGCTCGACCTCGCCCGCTCCATGGTCACCAATACGGCAACCGGCGACAGTACCGAGCTCACCAAAAACGAGCTGCGTATCCTCTCGCTGCTCTTGGGTCGCGCGGGCAAGATCGTCTCGCGTCCGGCCATCATGCAGGACCTGTGGGACTCCGATGCCTTCGTGGACGACAATACACTCACCGTCAACATCAACCGCCTGCGCACCACGCTCGAAAAAATCGGCATTAAGGGGTATTTGACCACGCATCGCGGCCAAGGCTATTCGGTCTAGGGGTCGGCTATGTCGTTTGGCAAATTCTTTAAAGATGCGTTGCTTCCCGTCGCCGTGTGGACGTGCGGCGTGCTGCTGAGCTGCTTTGTGCTGACGGTCGCCGGCGCACCCGTTTCTATCGTGGTCGTGGCGGTTGGCGTGTCCTTTATCTTCGGCGTGCTGGGCATCGTGATCGAATATGCGCGTCGCCGCCGTTTTCTGCGTCAGCTGGAGCGGGCGGTCGAGGAGCTCGAGAGTCCCGCATGGGTGCAGGAGATGGTGCAATGCCCGACCTATGCCGAGGGCGAGCTCGAGTACGAGGTCTTGCGCCGGATGGGCAAAGCCGCTTGCGACGAGGTTGCCGAAGGCCGTCGTCAGACCGATGACTATCGCGACTATATCGAGAGCTGGGTCCACGAGGCCAAACTGCCCCTGGCGGCGGCTCACCTGATTTTGGAAAACCTGGACGGCAGCGAAGACGACCTGTCGCGTGTGGATGACCTGGGCCGTGAGTTGGCTCGCGTGGAGCGCTATATCGACCAGGCGCTGTACTACGCGCGCTCGGAAGTCGTGGAGCGCGACTACCTGATTCGCCGCTGGGATCTTAAGACCCTGGTGACGGGCGCGATCAAGGCCAATGCGCGTGAGCTCATCGCGGCACACGTGGCGCCGGTGTGCGAGAACCTCGACTTTGAGGTGTTTACCGACGAGAAGTGGCTCGAGTTTATTCTGGGCCAGCTCATTCAGAACAGCATTAAATATGCGCGTGAGGATGGTGCGAAGATCACGTTTTCGGGTGCGTTGCTGGACGAGGGCCTGGCGAGTGAGCGCATCGAGCTTACCGTCGCGGACAACGGCTGTGGTGTGAGCGCGGCCGACCTGCCCCGCGTGTTCGAGAAGGGCTTTACCGGCGACAACGGTCGCACCACCAAGCGCGCAACGGGCATCGGCCTCTACCTGGTGGCGCGTCTGTGCTCCAAGATGGGCATCGACGTCACCGCAGCGTCCGAGCCCGGCGAAGGCTTCGTCGTTACATTCGCTTTTTCGACCAACAAGTTCCAATACTTCGAGTAGTTAGCCCGTCTTACGGTGCGGACGGCTATGTTTCCGAACGTGAACTTAGCTAAAGCAATTGGTGCTATGTTCCCGAACGTGAACATAGCCATGAGGCTCAAATGAATCTCCTATAACAAAAACGTGCCGCCCCAAACGGGGCGGCACGCCATTTTTCTATCAGCCAACTCGCTGAAGTACGGTGACGAAGGCGCAAGGCCGGGAGGGGTTATCTAAGCCGACATCCCGCAGCCGCGAAGCGGCGAGGACGTCGGCGTGATAACCCCGCAGGCCTTGCGCCGGCGGGAAGGAACCTACTTCACGACCAAGATGTCGCAGTCCGTGTTGCGCAGCAGGAACGTCGAAATCGAACCCAGCAGCGCATACTTGATCGAGGACAGGCCGCGGGCGCCGCAGAGCACCAGGTCGGGCTTAACCACGTCGAGCATCTCGTCCTTGAGCGTCTCGCGAATACGGCCGGCGCGAATCATGACCTCGACCTCGGGAATATCGGGATTGGCCTTGGCCTCTTCGAGCTGCTTGGCGATGGAGTTCTTAAATGCCTCCTCTAGGCCGTTGACCAGATCGACCGGATAGGAACCGGCGCTCTCGAGCGCCGTGGAATCGATAACGTGGCCGATGATTAGCTTGGCGCCGTTGTTCGCGGCGACCTTGATGGCGCGTGCGAGCACAAAATCCTGCTGCTCAGTACCATCGAGTGAAACAAATACCTTGGTGTAGCCCTCGTTCATGGTTTCCTCCTTGGTCTATCGCACGGGCGCGGGGCTCGTGCATCGGGCGGGCGCGGGCGCGTTGGCCGCCGAACACTTTATCTTGTTGCAGTTATACCCAAGGATTTGGGTTTGACCGCTCGCAATTCTGTGAACGGACGAGTTTTTTGGTAAGGGTGGGCGCAGACGCGCCCGAACGGTTGATAATGGAACATCGCCCGCACCGTCCGCAGAACAATATCGGCGGGTGTCTAACGAGGGGGTCCCTTTGGATATCATCGAGCTTCTAAAATCTGCCTTCATGGGCCTGGTCGAGGGCATCACCGAATGGCTGCCTGTTTCGTCGACCGGTCACATGATCTTGGTGGACGAGTTCGTCAAGATGAACGTGAGCGAGACGTTCTGGAATATGTTCCTGGTCGTGATTCAGCTCGGCGCCATTCTGGCCGTCTGTGTGCTGTTCTTCCATGAGCTCAATCCGTTCTCGCCCAGCAAGGGCAAGGAGGGCCGTCGCGACACCTGGGTGCTGTGGGGCAAGATTGTGCTCGGCTGCATTCCCGCCGCGGCGATCGGCCTGCCGCTCAACGACTGGATGGAGGAGCATTTCTACAATGCTCCCGTCGTGGCGCTGGCGCTCATTGTGTACGGCGTGCTGTTTATCGTGATCGAGAACTGGCGCGCGAACAAGCGCGAGGAAATGGCCGTTGCCGGTTCGTTTGGTTCGCGTGCTGTGGTGTCGGGCGGACGTCCCGCCGGTGCGCACTTTGCGGCGCCTGCCGCGGCTACCGCTGAGGATGAGGACGATGACGAGAATCTGGACTTTGGCTCCATCGCCACACTCGAGGACCTGAGCTGGAAGACTGCGCTGGGTATCGGCTGCTTCCAGGTGCTTTCGCTGGTGCCTGGTACGTCTCGCTCCGGTTCTACCATCATCGGCGGCCTGCTTTTGGGCTGCACGCGTTCGGTGGCGTCCAAGTTTACGTTCTTCTTGGCCATTCCCGTCATGTTTGGCGCGAGTGCGCTCAAGCTGGTCAAGTACTTCATCAAGGGCGGCACGTTCGGTGCCAACGAGGTCGCTATCCTGGGCGTGGGCTGCGTTGTGGCCTTTGTGGTTTCGCTCATCGCCATCAAGTGGCTCATGGGCTTCGTCCGCCGTCACGACTTCAAGTGCTTCGGTGTCTACCGCATCATCCTGGGCATCGTGGTGCTTGCGTACTTCTTCGTCTTGGAGCCGATGCTCGGCCTCTAACTTAGTCGACGCTGCGCGGCGGCCGGGGCGACAACTTGTCATTCAAAGGGGGTGGCATGACCAAAAGGTCTATGCCGCCCCCTTTTTCATGCCAATTTGTTCGCCCTGGCCGCCGCTCGCTGCTGCTGCCATGACATCGGCGGTTTCGTGATTGCCAATAGATTGGTGCAAAGTAACCTGACCCCATTGCGCCAAATCCGCTGGGCGGGCCCGATTGTGGCGGACGGAGTCGTGGTGTGATTTGCGTCGGTGTCCGCGCGGCTCGGTATACTGGTACGGCTCAAACTATGGCGCCGCCCGCAGGCGCGCCGTCCGTCAGATGAGGAGTCGCCCATGACCCAGCCCTTGCCCTGGGAAAAGAACGCCGCGGTACCCGTGCCGCCCACGCCGGAACCCGTGCCGCTCGATGCATACACCGCCCCCGCTGCGCCGGAGCCCGAGCTCGTTCCGCTCGACATCTACGACGCTCCCGCGCCGGCACCCAAACCCGCCAAGCCGCTCGTCGACCTCGACAGCCTTAATCCCGCCCAGCGCGAGGCGGTCCTGACCACCGAGGGTCCGTTGCTGGTCCTTGCCGGCGCCGGCTCGGGCAAGACCCGCGTCTTGACCTTTCGCATCGCACATATGCTCGGCGACCTGGGCGTTAAGCCCTGGCAGATCCTTGCCATCACGTTTACCAACAAGGCCGCGGCCGAGATGCGCGAGCGTCTGGCGGCACTCATCCCCAGCGGTACCCGCGGCATGTGGGTGTGCACCTTCCATGCTATGTGCGTGCGCATGCTGCGCGAGGACGCTGACCTGCTGGGCTACACCGGTCAGTTCACCATCTACGATGACGACGATTCCAAGCGCATGGTGCGCGATATTATGCAGGCGCTCGGTATCGAGCAAAAGCAATTCCCCATCAACATGATCCGCAGCAAGATCAGTTCGGCCAAAAACGCCATGATCGGCCCCGAGGACATGCTCAAATCCGCCGACAGCCCCAACGACAAAAAGGCCGCGCAGGTCTACTTGGAGCTGGAACGCCGCCTGCGCGCCGCCAACGCGATGGACTTCGACGACCTGCTCGTGCGCACGCTCGAGCTGCTGCGCACCCGCCCCGAGGTGCTCGACAAGTACCAAGAGCGCTTCCGCTACATTAGCGTCGACGAGTATCAGGACACCAATCACGTCCAGTACGAGATCGCCAACCTGCTGGCCGCCAAGTACCAAAACCTCATGGTCGTGGGCGACGACGACCAGTCCATTTATAGATGGCGTAGAGCCGACATCACAAATATCCTGGACTTTGAGAAGGACTTTAAAAACTGCAAGACCGTCAAGCTAGAG
>CALJNY010000329.1 GCA_937981515.1 uncultured Collinsella sp.
CTTTGCCTTGCTGGGGGAGCACGTAACCATCTGCCGCAAGCATCGAGATGGCGCGACGGACCGTCATGCGCGAACAGTCAAACAGCTGCGTGAGCTCAGTCTCCGAAGGCAGATAACTCTGATAGGCGTATGTGCCGTCGTCAATCGACTGCTTCACGTTGTCATAAATAGTTTGGAAGATGGCTCGCGCCACGACAGTCTCCTAGAGCTGAGTGCGCGAGCGGTGGATGAGGACCGCTCGCGCAGGTGTCGATCGATTTACTTGCTGGGGTCGATTATATATTTACCCATGGCACGCAGAGCTGGGTCTGACAGGATGGCGCCGAGTTCGTCGAGGGAAGCCACCTTGGCGACCATCGAGGATACGTCGAGCCTGCCAGAGTCGATGAGCTCGAGCGCGCGACGCTGCGTATAAGGGTTGATGTAGGACGAGGTAAGCACAAGCTCCTTCTGGAAGACCTCGAAGGGCTTGACGGTGATCGTCTCATCGGGCTTGGTGAGGCCGAACATCATGACCGTAGCCTTGTGGCCGGCGATCTGGATGGCCTGCTCGATGGTGACGGGCTTGCCAACACACTCGATAACGACATCGACGTTGCCGACGCCCTCCTGCTTCAGGCGGGCCGGGACGTCCTCGTGGATGGAATCAATTGCCAGGTCGGCGCCGAGTTTGAGCGCAACCTCGCGCTTGCCTTCGACAGGCTCGAGCAAGACAACCTTGGTGGCGCCGGCGTTTTTAGCAAGCTGCATCATGAGCAGACCGATCATGCCACCGCCGATAACGACAACTGTGCTGCCGGGCTTGATGTTGCACATATCGATGCCGTGCAGGCAGCAGGCGACGGGCTCGGTCATGGCGCCCTGCTCGAAGCTGGTGTGATCGCCCAACTTGTAGACTTGCTGCATATCGACGGAGCAGTACTCGGCAAAGCCGCCGTTAACGGTGGTGCCGTAACCGGTCATATGCTCGCAGTAGTGGTTGATTCCGTCGCGGCAGGGTTCGCAGCAGCCGCAGGGATGGTTTGGGTCGATGCACACGCGATCGCCCGGTTTAAAGCCGGTGACATCGCTGCCCACGGCCTCGACAACGCCCGCAAACTCATGACCAAGGATCGTGGGCGGGGTAACGTCGGCTGCACCCTTGTCGCCTTCATAGATATGAACGTCGGTACCGCAGACGCCGCAAGCTTTGACGTTGATCAGAACGTCACGCTTGCCCACGGTCGGTTTTGTCGAATCCTCGACTCTGAGGTCGTGCTTTCCATAGAAGACCGCGCTTTTCATGGTGACTCCTTAACGTGGCGGTGGATGTTGTAATGAAGTATAGGTATGTCTATAGATATAGACAAGCACATCTAGACAAGTAGAAAAGAAATTTATAATGCAGCCATCAGCTATGTCAGATTTAACAGGCGAAATACTGGACATATACCGTTTACGGCCAATAATCAACCGTTTACCGACCGTAGTATTTATGCTAACTTGTCTAGATAAGTGATATGATAAAAATAGAAGCGCAAGAAGTCAGGGAAGCGGGCCCACCCGTCCTATTGCACGAGGTACACGCAAACGGCGCGTCTGCGGTCTCGAGTGAAGCCAAAACCGCAGTCGCTCCGAATGAAGAGAGGGGGATTCCCCGTCATGATGCAAAAGATACAACGTTTCGGCGGTGCAATGTACACGCCTGCAATTCTTTTCGCATTTTCCGGAATCGTCGTCGGCCTGGGTACGTTGTTTACCACCGAGGCGATCTTTGGCGAGATGGCCACTGCGGGCCATCTTTGGTTTGATTGCTGGAATGTGCTGCTCCAGGGTGGTTGGACGCTCTTTAACCAGATGCCGTTGCTGTTTTGCGTAGCGTTGCCAATTTCGCTCGCGAACAAGCAGAACGCTCGCTGCTGCATGGAGGCTTTGGCCATCTACCTTACCTTCAACTACTTTGTAAGCACAATCTTGGGGCAGTGGGGCCATGTCTTTGGGGTCGACTACTCTGTCGAGGCGGGCAGCGGTACTGGTCTTGCCACTATCGCAAGCATCAAAACGCTTGATATGGGCATCATGGGCGCGCTCATTATCTCTGGTATCGCCACGATGCTGCATAATAAGTTCTTCGACACCGAGCTCCCCGAGTGGTTGGGCGTGTTCTCGGGTTCCGTGTTCATCTATATGATCGGTTTCTTCGTTATGGTTCCGGTCGCTCTTATCGCCTGCCTGGTGTGGCCGCATGTTCAGGCTGCTATCTCTGCCTTCCAGGGATTCATCCTTTCCGCCGGTACGTTTGGCGTGGGTGTCTTTGCTTTCTTCGAGCGCGTGCTGATCCCTACAGGCCTGCACCACTTTATCTATACGCCGTTCTATTACGACAACGCGGCGGTCAATGGCGGCATCTTTGCCGCTTGGGCTAACATCCTGCCCCAACTGGCTGCCGATCCGAGCATTGCTCTTAAGGATGCCGCACCCTGGGCTGCCTATACCTGCCCTGGTTGGACTAAGGTCTTCGGCTCGCTTGGCGTCGCCATTGCGTTTTATATGACCGCCAAACCCGAGCGCAAGCAGCGCGTCAAGGCTCTGCTGATCCCGGTCACCCTTACCGCTATGCTTTGCGGTATTACCGAGCCGCTTGACTTCACCTTCCTGTTCATCGCGCCTGGCCTGTTCGTCGTCCACTGCGTGCTCGGAGCGCTTGGCTGCATGGCTCAAAACCTCCTTGGCGTCGTGGGCATCTTCGACGGCGGCATCATCTCGATGCTCTCGTGGGACTGGCTGCCCCTTTGGGCCGCACATGGTCTGCAGTACGCCATCTCCATCCTTGTCGGTCTGTGCTTTACCGCTCTTTGGGTCGTGGTCTTCCGTTTCCTGATCGTCAAGTTCGACTTTAAGACCCCCGGTCGCGAGGATGACGATGTTGAGGTCGAGCTCAAGTCCAAGGCCGACTACAAGCAAAAGCAGGGCGGTGCTGCTGGCAAATCGGTCGCCCAGAGTAAAGATGATGAGCGCTTGGTGCTTGCCGAGAACATCCTTGATCTACTCGGTGGCGCGGATAACATCATCGATGTAACGAACTGCGCTACCCGTCTGCGCGTTAACGTCAAGGACAAGAGCGTCGTTGCACCCGAGGCTTCCTTCAAGGCGATCGGTACGCATGGCTTGGTGGTCCAAGGTCAGTCAATCCAGGTCATCATCGGCCTTACCGTCCCGCAGGTTCGCGAGAAGTTCGAGAGTCTTCTGAAGTTCGAGAGTCTTCTGTAAACCATCGTCCATCGAAACAATCGGCCTTGCAGAGCCGGTATGCACCGCAAGGCCGATTCTAGAGATAAAAAACTCCACTTCTAGGTAACAGTTCCAAACCGTACAGGCCGCGTGCGGGGATGGATTGAGCAAGCGGCCAGAATGAGGAGGACATCATGTCCAAGAAAAACTATGCCGTGACCATTGCCGGCGGTGGCTCTACCTTCACTCCGGGCATCGCTCTGATGCTGCTTGAGGAGCGCGACCGCTTCCCGGTCAACAAGGTGACCTTCTACGACAACAACGCCGAGCGCCAGGAGATCGTGGCAAAGGCCTGCGAGATCTACTTCCACGAGAACGCCCCCGAGGTTGAGTTCAACTACACCACCGACCCCGAGACCGCTTTTACCGGTACTGACTTTGTCCTCGCTCACATCCGCGTTGGCCTGTACGCTATGCGTGAGCTCGACGAGAAGATTCCTCTCAAGTACGGCTGCGTTGGTCAAGAGACCTGCGGTGCCGGCGGTATCGCCTACGGCATGCGCTCCATCGGCGGCGTCATCGAGATCCTGGACTACATGGAGAAGTACAGCCCCAACGCCTGGATGCTCAACTACTCCAACCCCGCGGCCATCGTCGCCGAGGCCTGCCGCGTGCTGCGCCCCAACAGCCGCATCATCAACATCTGCGACATGCCGATCGACCTTATGGATAAGATGAGCCGTATGTGCGGCATCAAGGATCGTCGCGAGCTGCAGTACAGCTACTACGGCCTCAACCACTTTGGTTGGTGGAGCAAGATCTACGACAAGGAGGGTAACGACCTCATGCCGCAGATCAAGGAGCACATGGCAAAGAACGGCTACTTGGACGGCATTGAGCACGAGGCCGGTAAGGAGCAGCACGTCGAGGAGAGCTGGATTCACACCTTCGGCAAGGCCAAGGATGTCTATGCTGTCGATCCCGAGACGATTCCCAACACCTACCTCAAGTACTACCTGTATCCGGACTATGTTGTCGAGACGTCTGACCCCAACTACACTCGCGCCAATGAGGTTATGGACGGCCGCGAGAAGAAGGTCTTTGGCGCTTGCCGCGACATCATCGCCAAGGGTACTGCCAAGGACGGCGGCTTTGAGCCCGACGTACACGCCAACTACATCGTCGACCTTGCCTGCGCGCTGGCCGAGAACACGCTCGAGCGCTTCCTGCTGATCGTCCCCAACGATGGCGCTGTGCCAAACTTCGACCCGACGGCCATGGTCGAGGTGCCTTGCATCGTTGGTTCCAACGGCTTTGAGAAGATCTGCCAGGGCCCGATTCCGCAGTTCCAGAAGGGCCTGATGGAGCAGCAGGTTTCCGTTGAGAAGCTCGTTGTCCAGGCTTGGGTCGAGGGCAGCTACCAGAAGCTCTGGCAGGCACTCACGCTCTCCAAGACCATTCCTTCGGCGAGCGTTGCTAAGCAGATCCTGGACGAGCTCAT
Organism: uncultured Collinsella sp.; assembly: GCA_937981515.1. Classification (GTDB taxonomy): domain Bacteria; phylum Actinomycetota; class Coriobacteriia; order Coriobacteriales; family Coriobacteriaceae; genus Collinsella. Next base: position 4,712 of record CALJNY010000329.1, read on the forward strand.
CGAGGCCAACAAGGATTTCTGGCCCGAGCTTAAGTAAGGACTACTGTCTCGAACTCTCACGCATCTCTGCTTCAGGTTGATTTCCGATCTCAGCCGAACACATTAGGCGGACAGGCCGTTCCCGCAGCT
>CALJNY010000330.1 GCA_937981515.1 uncultured Collinsella sp.
GCCGTACGAGCACTCTGGTTGGTGCCCGAAAGCTTAGCGCCCACGGTAATAATCACCGCCTCGTCGCCGGCCTCACGCGCCTCGGCAATCGCCTGCGAAAAGGCGTACGGGTTGACCTGACCGGTCTTGGGCAACTCGTCGCGCTCCACGAGCATCTCGTAAAAGCGCTGGTGATCGATGTCGACGCCATCCATATACACGTCGGAGCCAAAGGTAACGGACAGCGGCAGAACACGCAGCGCGGGGTGCTCAGCCGGCGTCATATCGCTGGCGGAATCGGTAATAATGCGGACGGACATAGCGAATCCTTTCTTGCGCAGACCTCGCGCGGGGAATTTTGACAGCAATGCCCCGGCACGGCATACGCGCTCAGACGGGACTATGCAGTTGTTAATGGGAAGCAAATGCCTTGGCGGCCTTAGATCTCGCGCAAGGTGTTGAGAATCGTACGCAGCGACGCGTACATCTGCTCGCGCTGCTCCACACCCATGGCCTTACCGGTAGTGTCGAGCACTTCTCGAATGATGCGATCGGCCTCGCTCATGCTCTCGCCGCCCAGGGCAGTCAGGCGCACCGGGGCACGGTACTTGACGGCAGCATCGCCCGAGTCGTCGACCTCGACGTAGCCACCCTCCTCCAGATGTGCCAGTGTGCGCGAAACGGCGGCACGGGTAACGCCGGCCATGCGGGCGAGGTCGGCGCCAGTCAGGCCGTCCTTGCTGCGCTCAAGATAGTACAGGCACATGACGTCGGAGCCCTTAAGGCCGAGCCTTGCGCCCTCGGACGTCTTGATGCGCTGAATCTCCTTGTAGAGCCCGCTGATCAGTCCGACAAAATCCTCAAAACGTGTCTCGTCGTTCTGCTGCATGGGAGACGACCGCCTTTCGCTTGCATGATGCTAACGGGTAAACATCTTAGCCGCATGTCCGGACGCCCGTACCCAAAGATCCCAATTGTTAACCCATCAACATAAAAACCACCACAAAGGGGACAGGCACCTTTGTGGTGGTTTGTGACATCAATAGGTTCTAGGCGCCGCTACAGCTCCACGCAGGAATTGTCGTGGGTCACTAGGGTCTTAACGACGACCGTCGCTCCCAGATAGCGCTCGAGCAGCTCGGCCAAGCGATCGATGGCAGCCTGGCAATCCCCCATCCGCTCGGGCTCCACGCACTCAATCGCCAGAAATGCGTCCGCCGAATCATCGGACAGCGCCGTGCGAACGCCATCGCGCCAGTTCCAGCAACGGCAGACGGCGCCCGCATCATCGATATAGGCAAGCTCACCGGGCAGCGTCGGATCATCCGCCTCCTCGCCAAGTGGCAAGAACGCGTCGCCGCCGTCGGTCACCGCCAGGCGCAGATTGCCCTCAATAGCATGCAAATCCTCACCGCCAACGGGCAACGCATAAGTCAACGAAATCGTGTTGTAGATATCCACCGCCGGCGTGATGTGGCCGACCGGCTTGCCTTTGAGCACGCGCTTGAGCAGGTTCTCAACTGAGCAACGCGCGCCCTTTTTAGTCTTGAACAGCCGGTACGCGTCACGCCAAGCCTTAACCGGCGCATTTTCGCTGATAGTATCGCTGGTCAGATGACGCTCCGCGTCGATATTGGCGCGGTCGAGCAACGCCGCAATCGCACCCACGTCCTCTTGAGGAATCTGAGCCGCGGGCTTCATGCCCTTCACAACCACAACGCCGACCGCTGCCCGCGGAAACAGCTCCCAGAATGAATCCTCGGCAATAAAGCTCTTCATACGCTCTCCCTTCATTGTGCGCGCCCGAGCGAGGGCACCTAAAAAGCGCCCTTACGACGGCCACCTTCAAAGTCCTACGGTGCCGCCACAAGAGCGCTTACGCTGCCCCCATCCGGAGAAGGGGGCGATATGTCAGGCGTATTGTAACCTGAGTCATCCGCCCAAGCAAAAACCACCACAAAGGTGCCTGTCCCCTTTGTGGTGGTTTTGGGTCTGAGGCGACGCTAGTGGCGGAGTCCCAGCAGGCCGCGGCCGCGATGACGGGCCTCGGCGGGCACCTGGGCGTGCGGGCCGGCGGCTTTGACGGACTCGGGCAGGTGCGAGTACTTCTTCTCGAAGTTCTCCTCGAACATCACCGCCAGGTTGTGCGCGGCCTCGTCGTAGCGCGCGGTGCTCTGCCAGTACTGGCGCGGCACCAGGATACCGTCGGGCACACCGTGGCACGTAGTGGGAATGTCAACATTAAAGATGTCGTCGTGCACAAACTCGCTGTCCTCGATGGTACCGTCGAGGGCGCGAGCGACCAGTGAGCGCGTATAGGCAAGCTCGATGCGATGACCCACGCCGTAGCCGCCGCCAATCCAGCCGGTGTTGACCAGGTAGACGCGCGTGCGTCCGTCGGCGATACGCTCGCCGAGCATCTTGGCGTAGACCATGGGGTCGAGCGGCATAAACGGCTCGCCAAACAGCGACGAGAACGTAGGCGTGGGCTCGGTGACGCCGACCTCGGTGCCGGGGATCTTGGCCGTAAAACCCGTTACAAAGTGATACATGGCGGCATCGGCCGTCAGGCGTGAGATGGGCGGCAGCACGCCAAAGGCGTCGCAGGTCAAAAACAGCACGACGCTCGGAGTGGTGCCCATGCCCTTGGTCCACGCGTTGGGAATGTGCTCGACGGGATAGGCCACGCGCGTGTTGTGCGTGATCGAGACGTCGTCGTAGTTGGGCTTGCGATTCTCATCGAGTACCACGTTTTCACAGATGGCGCCAAAGCGGACGGCGTTAAAGATCTCGGGCTCGTGGAACGCGTCCAGGCCCTCGCACTTGGCGTAGCAGCCGCCCTCGACGTTAAAGATGCCCATATCGGACCAGCCGTGCTCGTCATCGCCGATCAGCAGGCGTGTGGGATTGGCCGAAAGCGTGGTCTTGCCGGTGCCGGACAGGCCAAAGAACACCGCGGTCTCGTGCGTGACGGGATCCATGCTGGCCGAGCAATGCATGGGCAGTACGTCATCCTCGACGGGCAGCAGGTAATTCATGACGCTGAAGATGGACTTTTTGATCTCGCCGGAGTAGCCGGTGCCCGCGACCAGAATCACACGCTCCTGGAAATTGATGACCACCGCGGCGCTGGAGTTGAGGCCTTTGATGGCAGGGTCGCACTGGTAACCGGGCGCGGCAAGGACGCAGAAGTCCGGCTCGCCGGTGCGTGCGATTTCGCGGGCAAGCGGGCGAGCAAGCATCTGCTTAATAAAGAGCGCCTGGCTGGCACGCTCGCAGGCGACAAGCAGGCGGCGTGTGTGGTTACGATCGGCACCGGCCATACCGCGCGTGACGAATACGTCGCGCTCGTTGAGATAGTCGACGATGCCGGATTTGATGGCCTCGAAGCTCTCGACAGACAGCGGACGGTTGACTGCGCCCCAGGCAATCTTGTCGTGCACGTCGGGCGTATCGACGATAAAGCGGTCGTTGGGTGAACGTCCGGTACGCTCCCCCGTCTCGATCACGAGTGCGCCGTTGGAGGCCATGCGACCTTCGTTGCGGCGGATGGCGTGCTCGACGAGCTCGGCTGCCGGCAGGTCGACCAGCAGGCGGGGTTGGTTCTCGGCGGGGTCTTCGACCAGCGTAATACCAAAGTTGGACAGAACTTCTGCAGGGGTAACACCAGACATGGGGCCTCCTTTAAAAGCGCGACACGTGGACGCGGCGCGCACTTTACTCACGTAAAGCCCGTTGTACCAGATATGCAAAAACGTTTTTGCGGCAAC
>CALJNY010000331.1 GCA_937981515.1 uncultured Collinsella sp.
GGTGGAACGTGCGCTCGCGCAAAAACTCGGTATCGAAGGCAATCGCGTCGAACTCGCGGGCGCGCTGGCAAAAGTCGAGTAGAGCCTGATGTGTGGAAATGTACATATCAACCCATCGAATAAGGTTAGGCCCGAAAAACACGGGTAGGATATCTGCATTGCCCTACAACTATACTCGGTTAGTCACAGAACGGGAACGTAAGTATGCGCTGCCTTATCATCCACAACCCGGCATCGGGCCCCAGCTCAGATGAAATCTACGCATTCACGCACGCCCTTGCGCAGGGCGGCGACGAGGTCGTGATGCGCTTTATCGGCGATGGCATGGAACCCGAGGACGCCGTGGCAGACGTGCGCGAGTTTGATCGCGTGGTCGTTTCGGGCGGCGACGGCACCGTCTCCAACGTGCTCGACCAAATGCGCGGGTGCGGTGTCCCCACGCTCGTCTTCCCCTCCGGCACAGCCTGCCTGTTCTTTAACAACATCGGTAATGCCCCCGAGGCAGCGGCGCTTGCCAAGGCTTGCCGCGCCGGTCGCACGGTCAAAGTGGACATGGGCGAGCTCTTTTGGCTCGACGAGAACGGCAACGAGAAGCGCCACGGCTTTATCATCATCGCCGGCTCGGGCTTCGACGCCGAGATCATGATGAAGGCCGCCCCCGCCAAAAACGACATCGGTGAGATCGCCTATTTCCTGTCGGCGCTCGCCACACCCAACCCCACGGTGGCGCACTTTACGATTGAGCATGACGGCATTGTCGAGGAGCTCGATGGCATCTGCTGCATGGCCGGCAACACCTCGGTCATTCAAAACGACATCAACCTGTTCCCCGATTGCCGCATGAACGACGGCATGGTCGACATCGCGGTCATCGAGCCCGTAAAAACCGTCCAGCTCCTGCCCACTGTGATCACCGCCGCGCTCGACCCCGCCGGCAAGGTGCTCGACCGTCCGCAGTTCAAGATCATCCAGACCAAGGAAGCCAAAATCACCTGCACGCCGTCGCTGGGCATGCAGTTCGATGGCGAGATCATCTCCAGCAACTCGGGCGTCTTTGGAGCCCGCGCGCTTCCGCAATGCCTCGACCTCATCGTCGACGAATTCTCCCCGCTCGGAAAATAGGAGGACCCCATGAACGACAACCCCCTGATTGGCTTTATCGTCATCGTTCTGGCCATGCTCGTCGGCTATGCGATTAACGTGATCCACCGCCGGAAGAAGTAATTCCACATTGGTATGATATTCATCCAGTTATCGACTCTCCCGCTGTTTATGCAAATCCTAAACAGCGGGAGAGTTTCCTTTTTGAGCACTGTCTGGCGCTTTATTCAGCTATAGTAAATGCAGGGTGCCTTTATTTAACTAAAGCCATAAAATGAGTATATTATCCGCTCATCGTATATTTCTTCACGCTCATCAAGTAAAGGCTGTTGTCTAATGAATACTTTTTACACTTCCTTTAGGCTAATAGATGTATTTATTAGCTGAAATCCTGCACGGTTCCGCGGGGTTTCAACGGTTGGGAGGGATTATGAGGTTTACTCATCCTGTCAACACGCTCAAAAAGCTCGGCTGCGGCCTTGCATTTGGAGCAGCGGCCATTATGGCCATGCCGACTTCGGCGCTCGCTTGCACCCAGATCTACATGGGCAGCAAACTCACGGCAGACGGCAACACGTACTATGGCCGTTCCGAGGACTTCGGTCCGCGCTATGTCAAGCACTTTGGCATTGAGCCCGCACATAAGAACGGCAACGAGTACACCTCGGTCGAGTCCGGTTTTGAGTACAAGTCCAAGGGCGCAACCTACCGCTACACCTTCGTTCGCGACAACCCCTCGCAGTGGGAAGATCGCTACGACGCATATTCCGAGGCCGGCATCAACGAGAAGGGCGTCTCCTGCTCTGCCACGTTGAGCACCTCCTATAACGAGAAGGCCGAAGAGGCCGACCCCATCACCGAGGAGACTGGCATTGGCGAGTACAGCTATGCCAGCGTCATCCTGGGCGAGAGCGCCACGGCCCGCGAGGGCGTCGAGCTCATCGGCAGCCTGATCGACGAGCAGGGCGTCTGCTCCAATGACCAGATCATCATCGCCGACAGCACCGAGACCTGGCTGTTCGCCGCGCTTTCCGGCCATCAGTGGATTGCCATGAAGCTCGCCGATGACATCGCCTCGCTCAACCCCAACATCGGCAACCTCACCTATGACGTCGACCTCGACGACACCGAGAACTGTCTCCATTCCGAGGGCATCGAGTCCATGCCTAAGGAGAAGGGCTTTGCCGAGTACACCGACGGCAAGTTCGACGTCGCCAAGACCTACGGCGAGGAGATCGGCGAGGCCGGTATGCACCAGTGGTCGCGCTATATCCAGGGTCGTGATTACTTCATGGCCCCGCTGGCTGAAGGCACTGACTACGAGATCGTCAAGGACGAGCGTGAAGACGCTCGCGCCACGACCGGCGCCCTGGTCCACGAGATGCAGCCGCTGTTCTTCCAGCCCGGCAAGTCCGACTGGAACACCTTTGAGATGATCCGCAGCTTCGCCGCCCGCGGCGAGAATGTCGCCGG
>CALJNY010000332.1 GCA_937981515.1 uncultured Collinsella sp.
CCTGGATGTGCCTCGACGTCCCCGGCCGCGAAAGGTTATTCGCCACGGGGATGAGCTTGAGCAACGGCGCGCTTAAGCCGGTCGGGCGTGAGATGCGTGTAGATCTGCGTCGTGGACAGACTCGCATGTCCCAGCAGCTCTTGAACCGAACGCAGGTCCGCGCCGCCCTCGAGCAGATCGGTCGCAAAGGTGTGGCGCATCGCATGCGGCGCGATGTCGGCCGGAATGCCGGCGCACGTCGCCAGCATATGGAACCGTCGCCTGAGCATGGCAGCACTCATGCGATTGCCACGCGCAGAAATAAACAGCGGATGCAGACCGGCTGCGGCGTCGCGGTGCTTTGCCTGGGCGAGCAGCTCCGGTCTCCCCCGCTCGACATAGCATCGAGCCGCCTCGAGCGCCCGGCGGTACAGAGGCACGATGCGCTCCTTGCTGCCTTTGCCCCAAAGGCGAACCACGCGCTCCGACCATGCGATGGATTCCACATTGAGCGCCGCAAGCTCCGAGATGCGGGCACCTGAGGCATAGAGAAGCTCAAGCATTGCCGCATCGCGCAGTCCCGCGGGCGTCGAGGTATCAGGCGTCTTGAGCAGCGCCTCGACCTGCTGGGTCGTCAGCACACCGGGCAGGTCGCGCGGCAGCTTGGGCGACGCGATCGCCGAAACCGCATCACCCTCGACAAACCCCTCGGCAGCCATCCAGCGATAGAGCGACCGAATAGCCGACAAATGTGCCGCAAGAGTGCAAGGCGCCACCTGCTCGCGCGAAAGCTCGGCCAAATACGCGCGGACGGTACGCACGTCGGCCATACGCGCATCGACACCCGTACGCTCGCACCAGGCAGCAAAGCGCTCCAACCGCGATCCATAGGCAGTCACCGTATTGGGAGAGAGCCCCTCGACACGTGCGATGTAGGCGATAAACGAGTCGACGGTATCGTACAGGTCAAAGGCTATGACCGGTCGCCTCCAAACAAGTCGGAACGAGTGGCCAAGTAGGCATCGAGGGCCTCGAGGGCGCGATCCGCATAAGCCTGGTAGCGGTCGCGCTTGCTGCGGCGCTTGCCGTCCTCGAGCGGCGGCACCAAGCCAAAGTTAACGTGCATGGGCTGATAGCCCACGGTTGCCGGATCGGTCGCATAGCCCACGAGCGCGCCCAGGGCGCCCACGCGAGGAAGCTCCACAGAAGCCGCACCGATGGCCTCGGCATAGGTGTT
>CALJNY010000333.1 GCA_937981515.1 uncultured Collinsella sp.
GCCAGGCCCGATTTTGCCTCTTGACAATGTCCTGCTCATATTAAAAGGACAGTCCCCAAGTGCCAAGGGTGTCCCCAACGACTAGTTGAATGGGGTCGGGATTGGAGCTGGGGAGGGAGCGGATTTCTAGCTCTATGCCGAGTTCTTGCAGCTCTTTGAAGGCGGCGACGTCTGTGTCGTCTACGGCAACTGTGGGCGTCGCGGGACGCTTGCCCTCCCCTGCTTGCATGTGACCGATACTGATCTTGGTAATGGGCACACCGCCCTTGACCAGCGCGAGCGCATCCGCGGGCGACGCCACCATGATGAGAATCCATTGGCGCGGCGTTGCGGTATGAATGATATCGATGGTCCTTTGCACCGAGAAAAACCGCGTCCACACGCCCTCGGGCGCCGCGACCCTCATAGGCGCCCACTTGCGCGAATCCGCCGCAATCTCGTCGTTGACGATTAGGACGAGGTTGGAACCCATAGCCTCGTTCCACAGCTCAACGTCTTGCCCGTAAATAAACCGGTCATCGATACGCGTGAGAAGGATCTTGGGTTGAGCCATGGCAGTCCCATTCTGTTTGAGACTCGTAAGAGCGAGACATCACGTCTCCAATATTAGTGCATTTAAAGTGAGAAAAGCCGTCAGAACACTTGCACGGATGTGCGATGTCCCGTATCATAGACAGCCGTTGACGCCTCAGTTGCGTCACCACATGGCCGCCAGCGTAGCTCAGTTGGTAGAGCACCGCTCTCGTAAAGCGGGGGTCACCGGTTCGAGCCCGGTCGCTGGCTCCATTGCACAAGATAGCCGCCTTCGGGCGGCTTTTTTGTTGCCGATTCGCCCACTCGGTGGACTTCGGATTTAATGCTTAGGGGGCGGGGATTTACCAAAGTGAAATTTTAATGAAAAGAAACCCAGCTGCAACAATTGCCATGGTGAGGGCTCGAATTGGCCATATAGATTTAAAATAGCCACGATACCTTCTCTTTTGCTGGAACGATATATCTATACAAGGTTGTGAGCGGAAACAAAAATACGTCGATTGCTATCCGACAAACGGGTCTGGAATTGCATTCACCGGCATTTCGGGGCAGATTGATACACATGTACGAAAGGGAACCTATGTGGTGCGTTGGGTTGGAGCTGCTGCAGGCCCGATATGGATTGCGGTCTTGCGCCCCGATGTCCAAATAGATTTCTCTCTCTAGACGGGAAGTTGCTCATGGACGCCATATATGACGGAGATGACTGGGTCGATCATTATACTTGGCGCCTGGTCGGCTCGAACGACAATGGGGATGTAGTGTTTGATGGACTATGTCCAAAGCATCTCCATCCTTTTGTCTCGTCGTTAATTGAGAGTTCCGCTCGTGTTGCCCCCTACAGCTCGGCATCGCTTCATGATACGGACGTTTTGAAGACCATAAGGGAATCAATTGACGAGGGCACGATGAGCAGTTCGTTGTTCTCTCGGCTTGTGGGGCTGGATGAGATTCAATCGAAACGACTTCTTGCGGGCGAAAAGGTGGAACTCACTTATCGGTCGATGATTTCAATCCTGCGGCTAGCCGATGTTCTTCGCAAATAAACAGTTTCCCTATTCAAAAACAGAAAACCCCGCCAAACGTGATTCCCCTAGGGAAACACGTTTGGCGGGGTCCTAGCGTGATATCCCTAGGGGAATCACGCCATCAGACGAACAGCTCAGCCGAGCAGCGTGCTACTCCTCCCAGTAAGCATCTGCAAGCAGCTTAAAGCAGATCTTCTTGACCGGCTGCGCGCCATCGCCCGGGAACTCGAGCGTGGGCATGTGAGGCTCGCCGGCAACGAACAGCGCGAACTTATCGTCAGCAAGATCGCCGGCAATCGAGGCGTCGGAATCGACCAGATCGTAGTCGTCCTTCTCGTCAAACTCCTGAACCAGCGTCAGGCTGCCCGTGGCAACCTTAAAGGCCTCGCGACCCTCGACGTCGATCTGCAGGTCGTGATAGCGCTGATGCGTCTCATAGTGAGCCTCGGCTTCGGGACGCGTCGTGGGAGCCATGACGTTCGCAAAGACCTTGTCGCCCAGAATCGGATGGCTGCCGACCTCGAGCTTCGCCGGATCGTTCTCCTCGAGCCAGTCGATCAGCACGTCGAGGCCCTTGAGCATTCCACGGTACTCCTCGATATCGCCCAATGCACCGTAAATCATCTAAATCCCCTCTCGGATCGTTTCTTTGGCGGCTACTCGGCAAACGCATTACCGACGCTGTTGCCACCCACATGCGTCTCGACCAGGGTAAGGTCGGGATTGAACACGACAGTGTCGGCGTCGCGCCCCGGCATAATGCTACTGCACTTGTCGTCGACATGAGCTGGCAACCGATGCCGGGGCCGCAGCACAAGCTCCTACAGCTCGGTCACGACAACGCCGTTGTAAACCTCGTCCCAACGATCCATAACCAAGTGGCCAGTCATGGGATCCATGGCATTGAGCTTGCCGCAGGTGTTGGCGGTACGCAGCACCGTCTCGTCGTCGGCTCCGGCAGCAATCGCATGTGCGAAGCCGGCAATGGTCGAATCGCCAGAGCCCGTAGCGTTAACGGCGGGGATATCGGGGGTCTTGGCGCGGAACGCACGGCCGTTATGGAAACCAACGGAGCCGGCAGCGCCCATGGATACGACGACCCAGGGGATATCGGAGAAGCGGGCGTCAGAGGCGAGCGCGGAACGGAGCTCGTCCACATCGTCGGTGGTAAAGCTCGTGCCCAGAAGGCCGTTAATTTCGGTCAGGTTAGGCTTAACCAGCTCAGGCTTGACCTCGGACTTGAGCGCAGCCTCGAGCGAGGCGCCCGAGGTATCGAGCAGCACCTTGGCGCCGGCGTTCTCTGCAATGCCCGTGATCTTAGCGTAGTAGTCCGCCTCGACGCCGCGGGGCAGCGAACCCGAGATGGTAACGACATCGGCCTTGCTCGCAAGCTCGGCGAACTTGGCGGTAAAGGCATCGAGCTCCTCGGGGGCAATCGTCGGGCCGCTCTCGAGCAGCTCGGTCTGGTTGCCGGCGTGGAGGATGTTGAGACAAATGCGAGTCTCGCCCTTGATGGGCACAAAATCATTCTTAATGCCGTTAGCATCCATGAGCTCGGCCATATAGGCGCCCATATGACCACCAAACAAGCCGGTTGCCACGACATCGTCGCCCAGCTGGCCCAGGACGCGGGCCACGTTGAGGCCCTTACCGCCGGCGGTCTTTTCGGGCGTCACGCGGTTGACGTCGTCGATAATGAGCTCATCGAGCTGATAGCGCGTATCGACGGACGGGTTCATCGTAACGGTGAGGATCATTTCTAGCTCCTTATCTCGCAGGCTCCTTATGCCTTGCAAAACGAATTGGCTACATGCGACTACAGAATCTCGATTGTGAACGAGCGCACGATGGTTTCTTTGGGCTTGGCGATAAGGCAGCCGCGCTTGTGCTCAAGCACGTCGTCCTCATCGGAGCAGGTCGAAAGACCGCCCCAGGGCTCAACTGCCACAAAATCACCCTCGGGCTTGCTCCACACAATGAGGTACGGGAAGCCCTCAAAGCTCAGGCGAACACCCTTGTCCTCGCCCTTTTTGGAAAGCGTGACCTGACGGCTCTCGAGCACGTCAAAGATGGTCTCCGCAAAATCGAAGAGCTCATGTGACAGAGGCAGCGTCTTTCCCACCATGGGGTTCTTGGAGCGGTTGGTCACGTCAATCAAGCCAGTCGAGGGGACGGCAGTGCAAAGCTCAGCAGCCTCGTCTTTCTCAAAACGCAACTCGTAGTCCGTATAGGCCTCGCCCTCATCGAGCGGGCACCTAAAGCCGGGGTGTCCACCGATAAAGAAAGGCATGTCCTCGGTGCCCTCGTTGGTAACCTCATAGGAGACGCGCACGGCGGCGTCCTCGAGCGTATAACGAGCGACAAGCTTAAACGGATACGGATAATCGCTCAGCAGCGCGGCGTTATCCTCCGAAGCCAGGCACATCGCCAGCTCGTTCTCGCTCTGGCTCAGCAGCTTCCACTCCTGTTTGCGCGCAAACCCATGGCGAGCGAGCTTTACATGATGCCCGGCAAACGTCATGGCGTTGTTATCGCGCAAGCCTCCGCAAATCGGGAAGCAAATCGGTGCCTGGCCGGACCACACGGCGGGATCGCCCTGCCACAGATACTCGCGGCCTCCGGCCTCGATCGAGGTAAACGAACCACCAGCCGTGGACACCTTAATAGAAATCGAATCGTTGGAGAGAGCGTATTCCATTGCCCATCCTTTCGAACAACTGCTTTTTGCTCGCAAGAACCCGTCTCGGCCCTGACCAAAGGACAAACCCGCACGTTCATCGATGCGTCCGGTTTCCCAGGCATGCAACGGGGTACCATACAGACATTGATGCAATTACAGCTGAAAGGCCTTCTTATGCGAACCATCATCCTCTACGCCTCGCGCCACCACGGCAATACGAAAAAGCTCGTGGACGCCATCGTCGAGGCGCACCCCGAAATCGATACCCTCGACGTGAAGTCACTCGGTAAAAACGAGTACCCCGACCTGCACGAATACCATCTGATCGGTGTCGCCACGGGCATCTATTACTCCGAGATCGACAAGGACATGGCACGCGTGCTCACGAACGTGCTGCAGCCGCAGGACAAGGTGTTTGGCCTTATGACCTACGGTGGCAAAAACAAGTGGTACGGCAAGGATATCGATGGCATCTGCCGCATGAGGCAAGCCATCTTTATGGGTGTCTACGGCTGTCCCGGCTTTGATACGTGGGGGCCGTTCAAACTCACCGGCGGCGTCCAGAAGGGACACCCGACCGCTGAGGAAATTCAGGGCGCCGTCGACTTCTTCGACAAAATCGAAGACGAGTATGGCGACATCATCGTCGAAGAGTACGCCAAGCGCGAGAAGCGTCTAGCATACGAAAAGGAGCATCCCGCGGGGGGTCTTGTGGCCGGCGTCAAGCGCACGGCAAAGAAGATCGCTAACAAGCTGTAACTGTTAAGGTGCTTTTGAGCGTTTAACCCATACGGCGGGTCCGAGCAGATTCGGGCCCGCCGTCTTTTTCTATCGTTAATCGGTAAAGGCGTTGCCGACGCTCTGGCCGCCAACATACGTCTCGACGAGGGTAAGCTCATGGTCGAACACGACAAAGTCGGCGTCGCGACCCGGCATGATGCTGCCGCACTTATCCTCGATGTGCGCAGAGCGAGCCGGCACCTCGGTTGCCATGCGAATGGCGATATCAGCGCTGGCGATGCCCCAGTCAACGATGTTCTTGACGCCCTGGGCAAGCGTGAGCACCGAGCCGGCAATGCTTTTGCCGTCGGCGAGCCAGCACAGGTTGTCCTTCATGATGACGTCCATGCCACCACTGGTGTAGCTGCCCTCGGGCATGCCGCCGCAGCCCAGGCAGTCGGTGATGAGCACCGTGTGCTGCCAGCCCTTTGCCTGCAGCAGTGCCTTGATGGCGGCAGGGTTTACGTGCTTGCCGTCACAGATGATCTCGGCGTAGGTCTCGGGCGTGGACATGGCAGCACCCACGACACCGGGCTCACGGTGATGCAGACCGCGCTGGCCGTTATAGGTATGCGTAAAGCAGCTGGCACCGGCATTGATAGCGGCGATGCACTCATCGTAGGTGGCGTCGGAGTGACCGATGCTGGTCACCACGCCCTTGGCGTTCAGAGCAGCCGCATAAGCAGCGGCACCGTCGCGCTCGGCGGCCATGGCGCTCTTAACGATGCGACCGCCCGCAGCCTCCTGCCACTGGTCGAAAACCTCCTCGGAGGGGTCAATCAGGTAAGCGGGGTTCTGCGCGCCCACGTGCTTCATGGTAAAGAAGGGGCCCTCCAGGTAGATGCCCTGAATGCGGGCACCGCAGAAGTCGGGGCCGCGGCCCTCGTCCGCCTTGGCGATAGCAGCGCAGGCGTCCTTGATCTGTTCGACGCCATCGGTGAACGTCGTGGGCAGCCAGCTGGTGGTACCGCGACGGGCGAGCTCGGTTGAGCTGATATCGATGCCCTCGGGATCGTTATCGGTAGTTGAGTGGTTGTAGAAGCCATGGATGTGAGTATCGACCATACCCGGTGCGATCCACGATCCCGTGTAGTCCTTAATCTCGCAAGAGGGCTCGTCGGCCTGCCAGGCGCCAAAAACGCCATCCTCGACCATAAGATAGCCGCCCAGTTGCGGGCCTGCCGGCAAGAAGAACTTGTCAGCCTTAATTGCGTACGTGCTCATATGCACTCCTCGCTTCTAAAGCAGTTGACTGTGGTAATGCTTATACCCAGCTCACGTAAAACAAAAAGCGCCCGCCCGCCGTTATGAGCGGACGGGCGCCCTTACAGGGGGACGCGATTAAGCGGTGAAGGGGTGAATCGTCACGCCCTTAACCACGCGGTTGACCGTGCCGGTGGGGCTCGGCGTATCGGGCGTGTTGCCCACGCGGACGGAGTTGAGCAGGCTGATAGCCTGGGCAAACATCACGAACGGCAGAGCAAGGTAACCCTCGGGAAGTGCCTCGTAGCCCTTAAAGGTGAAGGACTCACCCTCATAGACGGTGGCACCTTCCTGCTGAACGGCGATGGTGTGCTGAGCGATCTCGTCGCCACCGATCTCGTTGAGGATGTCGATGTCGTACTGACGGGTGTAGGCGTCGTTGTTGACGAACACGAAGACGAGCGTCTTATCGTCGACGAAGGACTTAGGTCCGTGACGATAGCCCATGGAGGTGTCGTAGGAAGTAGCGACCAGACCGTGAGCGAGCTCGAGGATCTTGAGCTGGCTCTCCTGAGCAAGGCCACCGAAGGAGCCAGAACCCAAGTAGGTCACGCGGTTGAAATCGCCAGCCAGGTAATCGGCGATCTCGGGCTCACGGGAGATGACCTCCTCGCCCATCTTGGCAATCGTCTCGACCCACTCGGCCTTCTGCTCGTCAGAGGCAGTGTCGAAAATAAGGGTGGAGAGCAGGGTCATGCAGGAATAAGAACCGGTCATGGCGAAGCCCTTGTCGTTGGCGCGCGGAATGAGCAGCGTCAGCGCATTGGGATCATCGGCAGACTCGACGGCAAGCTTGCCCTCGGGAGCGCAGGTGATGTTGAGGAACTTGACGTTGTGGACGAGCTCCTTGGCAACGGCAACGGCGGCAAGGCTCTCGGGGCTGTTGCCAGAGCGGGCAAAGGAAACCACGAGCGTGGGATCCTCGGCGCGCAGGAAGTCGCGCGGGGCGCTCACGATGTCGGTCGTGGCGATGGGCTTAAAGTCGTAGAGATCAGTGTTGCCAGCGTGACGCAGGTACGGGGCGCAGGTATCGCCAACGTAGTCGGACGTACCGGCACCGGTGAAGACAACGGACAGACGACCCTCGCCCATAGCGCGAGCCTCGGCCAGGAAGGCCTCGATGGCCTCCTTGTTCTCGCGATAGATGTTGAGCGTATCACGCCAAAGCTCGGGCTGCTGAGCAATCTCGGCCGTGGTGATCTGGGCGCCGAGCTCGGTGAGCTCCTCGACACTCTTCTCGAACATTTCTAATACCTCTCTCTAGAAGTAATCCTCTGACGTGCAATTATACACTTCGGTTGGTTATCTGGTAGTAACCAGTTAAATGCAAAGAATCACCATATGGAAACGATGCGAGCACTAGTTACTGCGCTGGTGGTAAACCTTGTATTTAAACTGATCGGCACGAGCAACCGAGAGTGTGTACTCCACTACCTCGTTTGACTCGTTATACGTAGTCCTGACCAAATCGAGCACAGGCGAGCCCTCGACAATTCCCAAAAGGTGGGCATCGGTGGGACGGGCTATGCTCGCATAGAACTCCTCTTCGGCCACGCGAATCTTTTGCTGAAAGTCCTGCTCAATCACATCGTAAAGCGGCTTACGCTCCAGCAGCGGTCGCTTTAGGGACAGAAATTGACGAACCGGTAGATAGCTGCGTTCGACCATCATGGGCATGTTGTCGGCAGAGCGAAGACGCTTGAGCTTAAAAATGCGATCGCCGATGCGCAATCCCATATGCTCGGCCAGATTCTTATCGGCCTCAATCTCGCAAAACTCGAGAATCGTGGTCTCGGGTTCTCGACCCATCGCGCGCATCTGCTCGGTAAAGCTGTAGGACTGCATAAGATTGGTTGCTTTTGCCGAACGGTCGGTCACAAAGGTACCGCGACCGTGCTGCCGAACCACCAGTCCTAAACGCTCCAGTTCCTGCAGAGCCAGGCGTACCGTAGTGCGCGAGAGACCATAGCGCTCCGAAAGTTCGCGCTCGGAAGGAATCATGTCACCGGCGCGATATTCATGGTCAATCATTTCGGTCAGAATATCGACCAGCTGATCGTACAGCGGTTGCTTACGCGCTCCGATCGCCATCCTATCCTCCCTTTTGCTCGAATTCGGCTAACTACCTAGGGTGTTATGCATTATCTGTCTGCCACACCCGAATCATTAAGAAAACAAAAGCCGCGCGCTCTTTCGAGCACGCGGCTTTTAACATACACATGGCTTAAGGGGTCGGGGTGTGAGCCGCGTAGGGACACACCCCTCAAGCTAGAGCCTTACCAGATGCTCGGCCAGAGACCAAGCGGGCCAGCGCCCAGGATGCCAAGGACGAAGAGCAGGAGAATGCCCTTGGTCGGGGTCCAGCTGTGCTTAGCGAACATGTAGTAAAGCAGCAGCGTAAGCATAAGCGGGACGAGCTTCGGGACGATGGTGTTGAGGGTGTCGGCAACAGAGAAGTTGACCGGATCCTCGGTAACGGTGCCGTAGGTCACGGACTCCATGCCGTTACCCAGATCGGTGACGCCGCACTCGACAGCGTTGCCGTCGGCATCGGAAGCGGTAAGGGCGTTGCCGTCCTTATCGGTCATGGCGATGGTACCGGCCTCAGCGGTCTCGGTATCGATGCCCTCCATACCGGTGAAGTTCTCGGCCTCCTTCTCGGAGACGATCACGGTAGTAGCGGAGAGACCACGGGTGGTGCCGTTGGGGATCTGGAGGTTGATCTGGGTGCCACCCATGGTGACGACCAGGCAACCGACGACGAAGACGCCCATGATGGAAGCGGCACGCGTGAAGGCCTGCATGTTGGCGGTCAGAGCGTCAATAGCGCTGGTGCCAAGCTTGTAGGACCAGTTCATGAGCCAGAAGCGCAGAGCGAACTGGACGACGTTGAAGATCACCAGGAAGATGATCGGTGCAGCGGCGTTGCCGTTGATGGCCATGTTGGAGGTGATGCCGGCCGTGATAGGCACGAGCGTCAGCCAGAACAGGGCGTCACCGATACCACCGAGCGGGCCCATTGCGGCGACGCGGACGGCGCGGATCGTGGGGATGTCAACCTTGTTCTGCTCGAGCGAAAGCACGATGCCCATAACAAAGGTGACGAGGAACGGGTGGGTGTTGAAGAACTCCAGGTTGTGGCTCATGGAAGCCGCGAGGTCGTTCTTGTTGGTGTGGATCTTCTCCAGACCGGGGATGATGGAGTAAAGCCAGCCAGCGGCCTGCATGCGCTCGTAGTTGAACGATGCCTGCAGGAAGCAGGAGCGCCAAGCCATCTTGTTGAGGGTCTTCTGGTCGAGCTGCGGAGCAGGAGTGAGATCCTCGTAGTGCTCCGGGATCACATACTCATTAGATGCCATCTTCGAAGTCACCTCCGTCAGAAACAGCTGCACCCTTCAGCTCGGTCTGCTGCTGGAAGTCCCAGAAAGCGATGCCGAAGCCGATGAGAGCGAGGATGAGCAGAGCAGGGGTTGCCAGCGAATCGTTGGCAACGGTGATGAGCGCGAGGCCAAAGCCCATGAGGAAGAAGCCCCACATATCGCGGTTCATCATAACCTTGAGCAGGACGGCGAAGCCGACGAAGCGCATCATGCCGCCTGCAGCGGAGAGACCGGTCTGCAGCCAAGTCGGGATGGCAGAAGCGATGGTCTGACCGATGGTAGCGCCAGCGATGAAGAACAGGGTGACGACGACAGCGAAGATCAGGCCGAGCAGAGCCATGGCGAAGTAGTTCAGGCGCTCGATGCCCTTGGTGTCCGCGTTGTGAGCCATGTTATCGGCCGTGGACATAAGCGGGGACATAAGCGTGAAGACCAGGGTAACGCCAAGCTGGCCAAGCAGAGCGAACGGAATGGCGAGGCCGACTGCCGCGTTGGGCTCGAGGCCCGTGGCGATAGCGAGAATGGCTGCCATGATGCCGCCGATGACGGCGTTAGGCGGCTGAGCGCCTCCGATCGGCATGTTGCCGATCGTCATGAGCTGATAGGTACCACCCACGAGAAGACCGGTGTTGAGGTCGCCAAGGATAAGACCGATGACGGCGCCGGTGACGATGGGCTGATAGAGAGACTCGAGGAAGTCAAACTGGTCGATTGCCGCGATGAACGTGACGACGAAGACCAGAGCGATCTGGATGATCGAGTATTCCATCTTGCTCCTCCTTTCAAAATGTATGTACGCACTTTGGATTTCACGTACAGAACGTCAGGGTTTCACTCCTGACAACGTGGATCACGAGGATTACGAGAAGAGCTTGCTCGTGTCCTCAACAGGCGTGCTCGGAACGCGCCTGATCTCCAACTCCACCCCCAATTCCTGCAGCTCTTTAAACGCAGCGACATCCTCGTCGTTAACTGCGACGGAGGTGGCGACTTGGCGCTTTCCTTCCGACATGTGCATGTTGCCGATGTTTACCTTCTTTATGGGCACACCGCCCTTGACGAGCGTAAGCACGTCTTCCGGTGTTTCGGCCACGATGAAGATCTTCTGACGCGGGCTCGCCTTGCCAATGACGTCGATGGTCTTCTGCAGAGAGAAGAAACGCGTAGCGACGCCGGCGGGAGCGGCCATCTTCATGAGGTTCTGGCGCATGGTGTTGGACGCCACGTCGTCGTTGGCGACGAGGATGAGGTTGGAGCCCAGGGTGGAGTTCCACTGGGTGGCAACCTGACCATGAACCAGTCGGTTATCGATGCGGGTAAGAAGAATGTTGGGTTCTGCCATGTTGATCAGCTTCCTTTCGTTATTTGCTGACGACAGTTACTTGATCTCCTGAATCGCGTAACGCGAAACATCTACGACGGCTCCGGATCGGACTTTGATCTGGACCTTCTCGCCTTCGATGCCTTTGACGGTTCCGTAGATACCGCCGGCGAAAAGAACCTCTTGACCCGGCTTGAGCTCGGTGTGCAGCTCCTTGAAGTACTTCTGCTTCTTCTTCATGTTGATTTGCGACCAGATGGTGTAAATCAAGCCCATGATGACAAGCAGGCCTAAAAGGGCGACCGAGGAGCTCAGGACGTTGGCTCCGAAATCGGCCATTAGATGCCGTCCTCGTCGCCGAAGATATCCTCTTCCTCGGAGCTGGCAACGGATGCGACCGTCTGGGCGGTGACGCCCGTCTGGCCAACGGTCACGGCCTGCTCGCCAAGCTCGGCGAGCGTGGCATTGCCGCGGAGGAACAGAAGCTCAATAACCATGGGAAGGTTGGTGCCAGTCAGAACCTCGACGTTGTCGACATCCTGGGCAATCATCATCGACTGGTTGAACGGGGTGCCACCGAGCAGGTCGGTAAAGACGAGCACGCCATCGCACTCCTCGCGCATGGCGGTAATAGCGGCGCGGAGATCCTCACCGTAGGATGCGGCCTGGTCGCCCTCAAAAGGAACGACGGTAAAAGCAGGCTGGTCGCCGGCAACCATCGCGATAGCGCTTGCAAGGCCGGGTGCGAACTGTCCATGACCGGTAAGAATAAAGCCAACCATTCAAATTTCCCTTCCGAAGGTGTGTACAATCTGAGTCCGATGATTTTCGGAAGCCAGCGGGCGCTCGCCCTTAAAGCTTCTTGGAAAGCGTTCTTTGAAGACCAGTGGTTTCTAAACTGGTAGTAACCACGTGACGTGTTGTTGTCACTATATCACCCCAGAAGAGGTCGCTTTCGTTGATTCATACGGTAAAACGTTTTTGCACCGCTCACGGTGATAAATCGACCGTTTACCGGTCGTTAACACTTCTACCTGCGGTTTTGAAACCGTTTCGAAATGTTTTGGCAAAAGATCGGATCTTTTCCTGTGTCTAAACAACGCAGGGCGGCTAAAAATAGCGTGTAGAAAAATTGCAGGTCATTGTGAAGATATGTGAACTGGTCTTTTTGACTTAATACCAGTTAGAACCAGTTTTGAGATTATCGGTGAACGGTAGTTTTCGACCGTTCACCGGTTACTTGCAATCGTTTGCAGTCGTTTTCCCAGATGAATTAGGGGAACCCGATGGGCATTGTGCGGGCTCGAGGCCTACCCCAGTGGTTTCGGTAACAAAAAGCCCGCTAGAACGTTGTCCGTTCTAGCGGGCTTAATCAGGTGATCGGTTAACGCGCAGTAGTGCAGGCAAACCTTACGCAAACAGGCCGTAGATGCTGATGTTGGCCTTGGCGTAGAGGCCGTTAGCATACTCGGTCCACTTGGAGCTGGCGCTCGAAGCCTGCGAGGAATACTGCTGGTAGGCGGTGTAATAGGCGGTCATGGCCTGCTTATAGGTAGCGCTATCGGCCGTAAAGGCATCATCAGCGAAGGCCTTGGCATAGGTGCTATCGGCGTCCTTCCAGGTGCCCTTCTCGCTATCCCACTCGTCGCCGGCAAGGTTGATGATGTAGTCGGCATAGTCCTTGCTCGCGGTCTCCTCGTTGCCGTCAGCAGGCTCGGTCGGGGCGGTCGGCATGCTCGCGGAGCTATCGCCCACCTTCTTCTTGTAGAGCTTCTGCAGCGTCGCAGACTGGCGGACGATCTGCTTGGCCTGGTCCTTGGACACGCCGTACTGCGTGGCCATGGTCTTGTAGTCGGAGGTGCCGATGGAATCCTCGGCGTACTGCTTCATCTCCTTGGAAGAGACGGTAATGCCCTCGTCCTCGGCAGCGTCCAGCAGAATCTGGTTGCGCACGTAGGACAGGATAACGTCGGCAGACGGTGCGGTGTAGTTGCCGTCGTCGTCCTTGACGGTGTCGAGGCTATACTGGCTCTCGATGGCCTCGCGCGCGGTGATGTCGCTCTTCTTGCCGTTGTAGCTATAGCTTGCCACGGTCGAATCGAGCTGGTCCTCGGTCAGGGTCGCCGAGCCGACACCCTTGCCGCCAAAACCACCGTTGCCGATAAAGAAGCCGACCACAGCAGCGATCACGATAGCGACCACAAAGGCGGCAATCATCGTCTTCTTGTGCTTGGATGCATGGTCGTCCGCGTCGGAGTCGTCGTCCTCGTCCTGTTCCTCGGGCATGAGGTTCTCGTCGGCGGCGTCCGCGGCGATCTTTGCCTCCAGGCGAGCGTCCTCCTCCTCGGCCGTCGTGCCGGCGGCAATGTGCTCGGCAGACGTACCGGCGACCAGATCGATCTTCTCGTCCTCGTCACCGTCGGGGCCTTCGCCGCGCTCGATGATCTGGATGCCGTCGATCTCGTCCTTCTCGTCCTTCTTTTGAATCAGACCCATATCAGTTACTCCTTGTTAGGAAACATAGTCCGCAATAGAATACGCCCGACAGAGCGCCGGGCGTATTGATTCTCAGGTTATACGCAAACACTTAAGTACTATTTAGGCGTTTGCAGTCTGCATGCCTTGGGCCAGGTGCGCGATAACGGCATCGGCAAAGGCCTGCGTGCCCACAGCGCCCTCAACGGAGCCGGTCTGGGCACGACGAACGTCGCCGGTAACCTGCTCACCCTCGTCGAGCGTAGCAGAAACGGCGGCGCGAATGCGATTGGCCGCGTCGTTCTCGCCCAGGTGATCGAGCATCATAGCCGCAGACAGAATCTCGGCCGTGGGGTTAGCGATATCCTGGCCAGCGATATCGGGCGCGGAGCCGTGCGTTGCCTCGAAGATGGCGCAGTCGGCACCGATGTTGGAACCCGGAGCCATACCCAGGCCGCCCACCAGACCTGCGCACAGGTCGCTCACGATGTCACCGTACAGGTTGGGCAGCACCAGGACATCGAAGTCGTTGGGGTTCTGGACCAGGCCCATGCAGGTAGCGTCGACAATCTTGTCGTTGAACTCGATATCGGGATAGTTGGCGGCCACCTCGCGCGCAACGCGCAGGAACAGGCCGTCGGTCGCCTTCATGATGTTGGCCTTGTGCACGGCCGTCACCTTTTTGCGGCCGCAGCGGCGGGCGTACTCAAAGGCGTACTCCACAATGCGGCGGCTCTTGGCGATGGAAATCGGCTTAATTGAGATGGCGGAATCCGCGGCGAAGGTCTTCTGGCCCGAGCGCTCGACGAGCTGCGAGAGCTCCTCGACCTCGGCAGCGCCCTCATCGAACTCGATGCCGGCGTAGAGGTCCTCGGTGTTCTCGCGCACGATGACCAAGTCGACGTCGCGGAAGCGCGAGCCGTCGCCCGGCTGCGACAGGCAGGGGCGCACGCAGGCATACAGGTCGAAGTGCTTGCGCAGGGCCACGTTGACGCTGCGGAAACCCGTGCCGACCGGTGTGGTGATGGGGCCCTTGATAGCGACCTTGGTCTCGGCGACCGCATCGAGCACGTGCTGGGGCAGTGGCGTGCCAAACTCGTCCATGACGCCGGCGCCGGCCTCTTGGACGTTCCAATTAATCTGGACACCGGCGGCCTCGACCACGCGGCGCATGGCCTGCGTAATCTCGGGACCGATACCGTCACCGGGAATCAGGACTACATCGTGCGCCATAATCTGTCACTCCTCGTCTTCGGCGTCGTCAGATTTTTTAACGCTAGCACGCTTCTTCTTTTTGGAGAGATCCAGGCCAAAACGTTTAACAAGCATTTCGCAAATCTCGCTCGAACGGGCCTTGAGATAGCTGCCCTTGCCGTTCTCGGCATCGAACTTAAGGCGCAGCGCAAGCTTCTCGGCGACCTCGGCGTCAATCTCGCCCTGGCCAAACTCGTACAGGCAACCGAGCATGTCGCGATACTCGAGGTCGCCGTGGTAGCACTGGATGGCCTCGTCCAGGATGGGCCAAGCCTCGCGCGAACGCTCGACGCTCGTGGCGCCCCACACGCACAGCAGGCGGAAGGCGGAATAGCGCAGCGTGGAGGAAATCTCGTCGAACAGCGCGGTCTCGGCGCCCTCAAAGGCATCGCCCAGCTGCTCGGGGCAGGTGGTGGCGAGCGTCGCCAGGGCATCGAGAGCCTCCCAGCGGGTCTGAGCCTCGGGGCGATCGAGCGCCTCGATCAGCGCGGGCACGCAGGGCACGACGCGCTGCGGATCGCGCTCGGCAAGCAGGTGCAGCACGCGGGCGGCAAACTGACGGATGCGGCGCGTGGGGCAGCCGAGCTCCTTGACCAGACGGTCGACGGCGTTCTCGTTCTCCTCTGCCAGCTGAAGCTGTGCCAGCTCCTCGTCGGTGAGCTGTTCTTCCTTGTTTTCTGCCATAGTTACCTCTTCTTACTATTTCTTAGCGTGCTTGCCAGCACCCTTGCTGTCATCGGTGACCGAGATGAGCTGTCGGTCGGCCGCGCCATTGCGACGCGCACGGCGGCGTTCCTCGGCATCGCCCGCGTCGGCGGCGGCGCGGTGAGCCTTGTTGACGTTAAAGACCTCGTCGTGCTTGCGCCACGGACCGACGGACTCGCCAAAGCTCATCTTAAGGCCGGCGATAAAGCCGCCGAGCCAGCCGATCGGCGCAAACTGCACCAGCGGGAACAGCGAAAACACCCAGGTCAGCAGGACGACTGCCGCCGCGCCTACAAAATTGGCGATCCAGTAGTCGCGTTTGGTGATGACGCGCTTTTCGCACGCCCACTGGCCGCACAAAAAGCCGATGTAGATCGCAAAGAGAAAGAGCACCAGCGCAAGCACCACGAACGTCCAGCTCATGGTCGCTACTCCTCGTGATGGCGGCCGCAGCAGCACTCGTGGCCGTCGTCATGGCCGTGGCCGCCGCAGCACTCGTGGTCCTCGCCGTGATGGTGGCCACAACCGCACTCGTGGTCGTCGCCGTGCTCGCCGCAACCGCAGCCGTCCTCGTGGGCACCATGCTCCTCGGGACGATACTGCGACCAGTCCAGACCGGCGGCGATGGCGTCGGCCTCCTCCTTGTAGAGTACCGTGATGGCCTGGGTGCCCAGCTTGGCACCACCGATGGCGTCGAGCATATCGTAGAGCGTAAAGGCCACGTCGGCGCCGGGCAGCGCGAGCTCGCGATCGTCGGCGTAAGCGAGCGCCAGGCGCAGGTCCTTAATGAAGTGCTCGACCATAAAACCGGGCTTGTAGTCGCCGTCGAGCGCCTTGGGAGCCAGGCTCTCCATGGCGCCGGACTTACCGGTGCCGCCCAGGATCATCTGGCGGGTCTTCTCCAGGTCAAGGCCGCTCAGCTCGGCAAATGCCATGGCGTCGGCCATGCCGACCATGCAGGCGGCCAGCGACACTTGGTTGGTAAGCTTGGCAGCCTGGCCCTTGCCGGCGCCGTCGAAGCAGCAGATGTTTGCCGCAAAGGTAGAAAGGATATCGCGGACCGGCGCGATGTCGTTCTCGGTAGCGCCAACGATAGCCGTGAGCGTTCCGGCGATAGCACCCGACTCGCCGCCGGTGACGGGGCAGTCAAACGCCATGCGACCAGAAACCTGGGCGGCCTCTGCAATGTCACGGGCGAGCTCGGGCGAGCTCGTAGTGAGGTCGATCAGCACCGCGCCCGGCTTGGTGCACGTGAGCAGACCGTCGCCCGCCAGGTAGAGCTCCTCGACCTCGGAGGGATAGCCCACCATGGTAAAGACGACGTCGGCGTTCGCCACGGCGTCGGCCGGCGTATCGGCCCAGGCGGCGCCGTGCTCGATAAGCGCGGCGGCCTTGGACTTGGTGCGGTTGTTGACCGTGACGGGGTAGCCGGCGTCCAGGATGTGGCCGGCGATGGGGGCACCCATG
The DNA here is from genome assembly GCA_937981515.1 of uncultured Collinsella sp. Taxonomy (GTDB): domain Bacteria; phylum Actinomycetota; class Coriobacteriia; order Coriobacteriales; family Coriobacteriaceae; genus Collinsella. Next base: position 16,888 of record CALJNY010000333.1, read on the forward strand.
ATTCCGGTGCCGATGAATGCGACGGAGAGCTTGTTTGCCATGAAACCTTTCCTTTTGGGTTGGGTGTTGTTACCAGGTTGAATACTCGGTGCCAGCGTTTGGGCTGTGAGTCGAGGGCGATTACGGACGCAGCGCTTGCCTACTGACCGCGCACGCGGCGGGCGATACGGTCGGAAAGCGACGCCTTGTCGGCGCGGTTCTTACCCCAAAACGCGCAGCCCACCATGCCGGGGCCCACGTGCGAGCCGATGGTGGGACCCACGGAGCCGCGAATGATCGTGACGTCGGCGCAACCCTCCTCCTTGCGGATGGCGGCTTCGAGCCAGTCACCATCCTTTTCGGCATCGGCCGTCATGATGGCGATGGGCATGGTGCGATCGGGCACGTAGTTCTCGCGGAACGACTTGAGGATGGACTTGAGCGCCTTCTTGCGGCCGCGGTTGACGCCGATCAGCGACAGCGAGCCGGCCAGGTCGTAGGAGAGCTCGGGCTTGACGTCGAGCTTTGCCGTGAGCTGCGCCGCCGTGGGAGGAATGCGGCCGCCGGCAGCCAGTGCGTCGAAGCTCTCGAGCGTAAAGTAGCCGTGCACGTAGGTCTTTGCCTCGTTTGCCCAATCGACCAGCTGCTTGGCGGTCAGTCCCGCCGAACGCTGGCGCACGGCCTCGAGCGCCAAGAGCGCACCGGTCGCGCAGGGCAGAGCGTTGTCGACCACGTAGAGCTCAAAGTTGGGATACTCGGCGCGCACGACATCTGCCGCCTGGCACGCGGAGTTGTAGCTCGACGACAGCGCCGAGGTAAAGCACAGGTAGACCGTGGGCGTGCCCTCTTTGGCGCACTCGGTAAAAAACTCGATATAGCGACCGAGCGACACAGCCGAGGTGGACACGCGGGCACCGGCGCGCATGCGGTCGTAGAACTCCTTAGGGCTCATGCTCGACCAGATGTCGTCCGTGCGCTCTTCGCCATCGATAATGAAGGGGAAGCCCAAGATATCGACATCGAGGTTCGCGGCGACCTCGGGGCTAAAGTCGCAGCAGGTATCGACGACGATGCGGCAACGGTTCGAATGACCGGCGGATGCAGCCTTGTCCATCAAAGCGACTCCTTACGTAAAAAGGCGGCCACCCGCATGGGATGGCCGCCAACCGTTAACTCATGCAAGTTAACGTATTTTACTCGTCAAGTGTTTCGATGCGGGGCTTGATGATGCCATATCCACCATTCTTACGGTGATACACCACATTGATGAGACCAGTCGTCGCGTTCTCGAACACGTAGAAGTCGTGGCCCAGCAGATCGGTCTGCACCAGCGCCTGCTCCTCAGTCATCGGGGTGACATCGATGACCTTCTCGCGGACGAGCAGGTCGTCCTCCTCCTCGGGCAGCAGCAGGTCGGCCAGATCCTCGACGCGCTCGACCGGTGCGACATCCGCGGCGCTGGCACCGCCCTGGCGGTTGTCCACAACCTTGGTCTTGAACTTGCGCAGCTGGCGGGTGACCTTATCGGCGGAGAGGTCGATGGCGGCGTACATATCTGCACCGTGCTCGGCAACGCGAATCACCGAACCGCGGGCACGAACCGTAACCTCGACGATTGCCGGGTTGGGGTTCGAGGGGTTCTTCTCATAGCGAAGTACAACGTCGACCGTCATGGGCTCGATATCGAAAACCTTGAGCGCCTCGCCGATCTTCTCATCCACATGCGCACGCAGAGCATCGGTTACCGTCGTCTTGCGTCCAGAAACCTTGATATCCATACGTGGCTCCAATCTGCCTCGGGGACTTACTGTACTGGCTATGTACCCATTGCCGTGCATTTAATCACGCGGATTCCTAAAGACCCGAATAACGATTGCTTGATACCGCATACCGAAGTCTCGCACTTTTCTGTGACAAAGTGCGCTATAGGAGGGGGCCGGCGGCTTTGTATTTGGTCCTGAAAATTAGCTTTGACCTGCTGATTTTATTGGGATGAAAAAGCCGGGCTCCCCCATCGGGGAAGCCCGGCAGTGCGTGTTGAAACCGTGAAGAGGTGTCCTTTCCAACGTATAGGAGACACCACCCCTAGCAATAACTAGCTATTGAGTTTGTTAATGTCGTCGTCGGTGATGGCGCCTTCCTGGCTGGACGAGTTGTCCTCGAAGGATGCGGTCTCATTGTTGGAATCGGAGGACTCGCTGCCGGAGGACGTGGTCTCACTGGACTCAGAGTCGCCCGGCTGCACGTTAGCGCCCGAAACCGTCTTAGTGGTGAGGTCGTAGGGCATCCTGCCATACCAGACGCAGTGGACCGCCTCGAGCGTGCCGTCGGCCGTAATACCGTCGAGGGCATCGCTCACGGCACGGCACAGTTCGTCATTGGACGAGAGGCCCGCAACACCAAGCGTCGAGGGTGCCTCGAGCGAACCGACATAGGAGACCTCGCTCATCAGGCGTGCAAGGTAGCCGCCGGCCGTGGAGTCGCAGATCACATAGTCGACCTCGCCGGACTCGAGCGCCTCAAAGCACTCGTTGATGTTGGAGTAGGTCTTTTGGTTGGCGGTGATGCTCTGCTTAGCAAGCGCCTCCTGCGAGGCCGAGGACATCTGAACGCCCAGGGTGGACGTGTTAAGGGTATCGGTGGAAACGCTTAGCGACCCACCATCGCTAGTTTTACCGAACACGGAAGTGGCATCGTACAGACAGGTGCCGAGCGAGCTAATGTCCCCGTCCGTGGAGTTAATCTCGCCGATAAAGATATCGGCCTTTTTGTCGCCGAGCGCGGAACCTGCCGAAGACGCATCGACAAAGGAGACCTTAAGGCCCATGCGGCTTGCGAGGGCGCGGGCGGCGTCAACCGCATACCCCGTGAGCTCGCCGTCGGCGTCCTGCATGGCCTGCGGCGCATCGGAAGTATCGAGGGCGACTGTCAGAGTTCCGGGAGTGACCAGGGCATCATCCGACACCGCCGGCGTGACGGTCTCGTACTCGATCTGGTCGATCGTGGGAGTCGTGAACGTAGACAGCGGGTTGAACGCGCATCCGCTCAGGCCCAAAACGGCGATGACCGCTGCGGTCCCAGCACCTAACCGAGCCGCGTGCATCAAGCTGCCCCTCACCATGTCCACTACCCTGCCTTCTGTGTCGTATACGATCCGTGCGTTGCGCGGAATATCAGGTTGTTCCCACCAGCTGACCTGGTATTTGACCCCACACTTGCGCACCGGGGTGTTTGCTCGGGAGGCCGCAGCCACCTTCACGACTGGCCCGCTCGCCCGCGAGGCGGTATTGCCCCAAAGAAAGTAGAACGGACGGTGCGGCTTACATCTAGGACGCGCCATGATCGCGCCGCGCGCACGCGGTCGCTTACGTGGATCCCTTTGACCGCGTCTGTCTTGGACTAGGACGGGCATTTCGTCCGTCCGCAACCACAGCCTGGCAGGAACGTAGCGCATTATAGCTAAGTTCAAGCTAAAGTTTAAGGTTAGGGGCGTCATTCGCATCGCGAGTACAGATTTCGCAGGTCGGAGCGGGCTATTCGTGCCCCCATGAAGCCCGGAGCTCCCCCACGGGGAGCTCCGGGGCACCCGTCTCAGGGTGCCGTGTGCAAAAAACGGCAAATATGAGTACTGTTACCAATTTAGTAGCAGCGTATTACCGCCTCACGAGCCCTTTTTGAGTTCCGCACAGCCTGCTTGGCGCCAAGATATTCCACATTCGTTTATTATCTCTTCGCTGAATCCAGATTTTCGGCCCAAGTTTCTTTGTTTTTGCTGTCACTAATCTAGTAACAGTACTCATATTTGCCGTTTTTTGCACAGAGCATATAAACAGACCCCCTATAAAGCCATAGTTTTACGCTGGCTTGAGCCCAAAGCACGCTCGGAGCGTATTCAGCAGAGCATCTTGCCTCTTTCGACGAGCCTCTACGCGATTCTGATATCGCTTACCCATACGCTGGTGGATGCGCCATGCGAGCGCTTCCATCGCTTCCATGTCGCGGAGCATTTCGTTGTTGACCGTCGCGACCTCGATTCCCATAGTAATCAAGCCCGTGTTGCGTTTTTCATCATGGATACGTCCCCTCCGGGAGGAATGGCCCAGCTCACCGTTGTATTCCAGGTCAAACTGGGCTGCTTCCTGATACGCATCGCAAACTGCATGCGGCATCCCCGAGATTGCCTGCGCGCGGTCATCGAACTCGATCTTGTAGTCGGTCTTAAAGGGACCGCAGGCGAATCCGCCATAGGAAAACGGAAGCGAAAACAGAGCGAGCATGATGCACTCCATGGGCGAGCGCAGATTTTCTGACAGGTAGGGACACAGGCGCAGCAGCTGTTTGGCCACATTCCCCTTGCATGCCGCGAGGTAATCTACCAGGCAATCGGGTGTCAGCACGGACTCGACCTCAAAGTAACCGACATCTGGCGGCTGGTCTTTGTCCTTTGCCAATTTGTTCACGACAGGCGAGGTGTAGGGAGGCAGATACTTCCCGCGGTCACTCAGTGAAATCTTAGAGCACAGCTCCTGGGCCAGGGCAAATGCCTGGATGCAGCCGACCTCGCGCGCGACGGCTACGCAAAGGGCCTCGGGAGATAGACTGTACACCCCCGGTTCCACCTCTAGAATCGAGCCGGCGGGCAACTCGGAGCATACGGACCAGCTCACGCCAAGAATACGGCGGCGCTGCGCTGCAGACCCTACCAGCAAGCACAAATCCTCTTGCACCTCGCCGCTTGCGGCCCCAATCCGCACCAAATCGGGAAGATAGATGTCCTCGGTCGAGGGCGACGACGTGCGCAGCACACGGCGCTCTTCATCGGGATTAAGGTCCTTCCAGCTTATGTAGCCCATCTGCCGGCGCTCGGCGCGCATCATGCGCAGCGCCGAGGCACCCGTCAGAATTACGGAAGCAGCCAGCTGCTCGCTTGCAGGCTTGCCACGCTGCCCGATCTTTATTGCCATCTGAACCACCCCTACCAAACGCGTGCGATAGCAAGGCCATCGACTGCCGCAGCGCCGGCGCGCTTGAGTTCCGCCGAAGCCGCTGCCATCGTCGCACCCGTGGTGATAACGTCGTCGATAAGCAGCAAGCGGCGGCCGTGCACGTCCTCAACCGTCTCGTACATACCTCGGGCACGCTCGCGGCGCTCCTCACGACCGAGTTCGCGCTGGTCACCATGCCCGTACTTGACGAGAGCATCGAGCAGGGGAACACCCGACAGCTCGCAAAATGGGCGCGCGATGGCCTCCATATGATCAAAACCACGCCGCCGAAACGCTGCCGCCGTCGCAGGCACAAACACCACCGCATCCGCACCGGACAGCACACCTCCGTAGCGATCGGGCGCTACGACCTGGGCATGCAGGGCGGTGTCGTAGAGCAGCTCCGCCAGATACGGAGCCAGACGTCGCTCGCCCGCATCCTTGTACGCTTTAATGATGCGCGGCAGCGGATGCGCATAGACGGCGCACGCCAGGCAGCGGTCGAGCGCCTCCGCCATTGCCGAGGACGTGCCCTCGACCGAACACTCAGTGCACAGCAAATCCCCAAACGGGGCGCCGCATCGGGTGCAGCTATGACACGGGTCGATGAGCGTGAGCGCAGCCAGACAGTCTTGGCAAATAAGCGCACCGGCGCGCTCGCAGCCGGCACATCGTGTTGGCGACAATGCCTCGAGCGCCTCGTACGTCGCGCGCTCGGCAAACGGTAGCAATTCGTCCGCAAACGGTAGGGCACCGGCACTCTGCAGACGGCTCAATATGTTCAGATGGCTCTTCAAGACACAACCCTCCCTACGCTCGATCGCAGGGAGGGTTGTTGATTCGGCGCTATGATACCCCGATGCGCTCGGGGCAAGGCAGGTTAAATCCGCTCGCGGGCGTTATTCGCCGGCGGGCGGTTGTGGTGCGGACGAAGACGGGGTCGAGCCCTCGCCACCATCCTGGCGCGGCTTGCGGGAACGACGACGGCGACGGCGCTTTTGACCCTGGTCGGCCGAGCCCTCGCCACCGCGATTCTCGCGCGGCTCGCGCTCGTCGCGAGCGGCGCCACGCGAAGCCTTGGCAGCCGCTCCCCCGCCATCCCCGGGACGACGGCGCGTGACCTTGACCTCGCCATCCGAGACCTGATCGGCCACGGAGGGCACTGAGGGCTTCTGTTGCGCGCCCGAGGAATGGCGACGGCGCGGACGCGGCGCGCGCTCCTCCTCGCCACGTGACTTGCCGCTCTTGTCGACAGGCGCATCGGAGGCCGAGGCGCCCTTGGAAGCGGCACCGGCCTCGCGAGCAGCTGCGGCGCGGAAGGCGTCCTCGCGCTCCTCGCTCGACAGATGACGGCGGCGGCGACGTGTGGGGTTCATGCCGCCGCCGCGATTCTGCTGCTGGGGCTGCTGAACCTCGCGCTCGCGAGAGGCGTTCTTGCCCGCGGCTGCAACCTCGGTAGCATCGCCCGAGCCCGCGCGCTTGCGACGGCGACGGCCATCGGCCGCCCCCTCGGCCTCGGGTGTCTCGGCCTTACCGCGGCCTTTTCCGCGGCCACGGCCCTCGCCCTGACCCTGACCGGCGCGAGCATCGGATTCAGCATCGCGACGACGGCGCTTGGGCATCGACGTGCCGGCCAGACGGTCGGCACTCGACAGGCCATCGCCCACATCGACGCCGTTTTCGCGATCGAGCTCCATGAGCGCCAGGCGCATCTCGGGCGACTCGATGCGCTCGAGCACGTCGCGCGTCACGCAGTCGGGGCGGCAGTTGCAGCCCTGCTCGGCGGCCTTCTTTTTGCAGCCCTCCGAGCACGTCATATCGGCTAGGTTGACCTTAAAGACTTTGCCGTTCTCCAGGCGCAGCACCAGCTGCTCACGCGGCGTGTCATACTCCTGGATACGCGCCTTGCCAAGCGGCGTATCGATGAGCGTCTTCTTTTTGGGCGCACGGCTCTTAAAGTCCTTGTAGGCCTCGAACTCGTAGCGCAGGCAGCACATCAGACGACCGCACACGCCGCTGATCTTGGAGGAATTGAGCGGCAGGTCTTGCTCTTTTGCCATGCGAATCGAGACGGGCTCAAACTGTCCGCCAAAGCGCGTGCAGCAGAGCTCCTGCCCGCATTGGGCATAGCCACCCACCAGGCGGGTCTCGTCGCGCACGCCGATCTGGCGCATGTCGACGCGAATGTGCAGCGTCGAGGACAGATCCTTGACGAGCTGGCGAAAATCGACGCGCTCCTCGGCCGCAAAGTAGAACACGGCCTTCTCGCCGCCAAACAGGTACTCGACGCCCACCGGCTTCATCTCGAGGTCGAGCTCTTTGACCAGACGGCGGAAGTCGACCATGGCTTCGTCGCCCTGGATGGCTAGGTCGTCCGCAAGCTGCAGGTCGATGTCGCTCGCCACGCGCAGCACGGGCTTGAGCGGCTGACCGATCTCGTCTTGCGGCACCTCGAAGGGATCGGCCGTGACCAGGCCGATCTCGGTTCCGCGCTCGGTGGAACAAATGGCATAATCGGCCTCGAGGATATCCAGATCCTGCGGGTCGAACCACAGGTCGCGCGAGGCGTAGGTAAACTTAACGGGTACAACTAACGGCATTTCAGTGCCTTCCTGATATCGAACAGCATGACCTCGATGGCCAGCTGGGGAGTAACGTTTCTGGCGATGTTGCGCTCGGCGGTCGCGACTGCCTCGAGCGCCTGGGTGGCACCCGCAACATTGGTCGCGGCGGCAAGCCGACCGATCGTGTCGCGCACGTCTTCGTTCACCACGTCGGCTGCCTCGTCCTGAAGCGTCAGCAGCACGTCGCGCATGAGCGTCCGCGCGCTCGCCAGCGCTTCCATGATACCCGAACGCTCGCGCGCGTTGAGTTCGCGCTTGTTGCGGTCCTCAAGCTGCTTCAATGCTCCACGCGACAGGTAGTCGGCGTTTTGCTCGAGCACCTTTTCCTGCGTGGACTTGACCTCGGCGAGCGGCGCCTTAACGGCGACGATGAGCGACTTGGCGCGGCTGAGCACGTCGGCCTCGTCGGCGGCGATGAGCAAATCGATGGCGCGAACCATCTGACGGCGAGCGTCCTGGCGCTCGGCGCTCTTGAGGAACTCGATGCCACGCGCGGGGCTTCCCGCTACTGCGACGGCCATGCGGCAACGCGCAGGGTCCTGACCGGTGGCGCGGCTCACGGCCTGCGCGGCGACGGCGGGCGACACCAGCCGAAACGGCACGCACTGGCAGCGGCTCACGATGGTGGGCAGCATCACGTCTGCCGAGGTGCCCAACAAGATGAACATAACGCCCTCGGGCGGCTCCTCGAGTGTTTTGAGCAGTGCGTTGGCGGTGTTAGCGCGCAGCTGCTCGGCACGGTCGATGATGTAGACCTTGGCCTTGGCACGGATGGGCGCCAGAGGCACGTCGTCGAGCAGCTCGCGGGTCTGGGCAATGAGGTAGCCCGTGGCGCTCTCGGGCGTGTAATAGTGCACGTCGGGATGCGTGTGCCGCGCAACGCGCACGCAGCTGTCGCATGCGCCGCAGCCGTCCTGCTCGCACAGGAAGGCCTGGGCGAGCGCCCATGCGGCATCGAGCTTGCCGGCGCCGGGAGCGCCCAAAAACAGGTAGGCGTGCGATGCGCGGCCGCTGGCGACGGCGTTGGTCAAAAAGTCGCGCACGCGCTCTTGGGTGTCGAGCTTGGCCAGCAGGCTTGCCTGAGCGGGGGCCACGTTACTCGGCCTCCTTGGCAAGTGCGGCGGCGACGGCGTCTTGGGAAATGTCGAGGCCGTAGGCGCGAACCCGCTCGACCGTCTGCGCGAAGACTTCCTCGATGGACGCGGTCGCGTCGATGAGCTTTACGCGGTTTGGTTCCTCGGCGGCAATGGCGCAAAATCCCTGGTAGACGCGCTCTTGGAAGGCCATGCCCTTAGCCTCCATGCGATCTGCCGCACCACGGGCTGCCATGCGCAGCGCCGCCTGCTCGGGCGTGATGTGGTAGACGAGTGTGAGCGCCGGGTGCGTACCCGCGACGGCCAGGTTGTTGGCATCGCGCACCATCTGACGATCGAGGCCGTCGGCAAACGCCTGATAGCAGGTCGTGGAATCGTAGAAGCGGTCGCACAGGACCACCTTGCCGGCCGCGAGGGCGGGCGCGATAACCTCATGCACTAGCTGGGCACGGGCGGCCTCATACAGCAGCAGCTCGCAAGTGTCGCCCATCGCCGTATTGGCGGGGTCGAGCAGCAGAGCACGGATCTTTTCGCTGATGGCGGTACCGCCCGGCTCGCGCAGGCTCACAACCTGGTAGCCAGCGAGCTCGAGCGCACGGGCAAGCAGGCGCGCCTGCGTAGATTTACCGGCGCCATCGACACCCTCGAGCGTAATGAAGCTATGTTGAGCGGGCACAAAAGCCATGGGCGCAGCCCCTTCCTACAAGGCGCGTAAATGCAGATATATCAACCAAGCCATGATACCCCAGTGCTCGGTGCGTCCCCAATGGCTAAAGGTGCCTTTCCAAAGTTGCGGTGAAATAGGGACTGATTGAAGCTCTGAGACCGCCAAACAGTCCCTATTTCACCGCAACTTATGATGGGGATTTTTGGGCGCTGGGTATAATCGTCGTATTGCATTGAAATGTGGCGAAAGGAGTGGCAATGTCTCGGTATTGCGCCTCGTGCGGCAAGCTTCTTGCAGATAATGCCAAGTTCTGCACCTCGTGCGGTGCACCCGTTGAGCAAACAACCGCGAGCGATAGCCAGCCCGCTTTCGAGCAGACCGGTTCCCTCGATACGCCGCAAGCCAAGGCGGACGACCCCCTCGCCTATCGCCCCGACCCCGCCGCAGGCCCCGCGGCCGTCGAGACCACGCAGCGCATACCCGTCGCGAGCGGCTCGTCCCAACAGGAGCCGGCTCCCGCATACGCGCCCGCTTCGCCACAGACCCCCGCCCCCAAAAAGAGCGGCACCGGGCCGCTTATCGCCGTTATCGTTGTGCTGGTGGCAATCATCATCGCCCTGGTCGTTTTCTTTGTGATCAAGCCTTTCGACAACGCCGCCACGCAGACGACTGCCGAGGTAGCTAAGCTGCACCATGACGTCGACGACGATGACCTAAAGCCTCTCGGCGATCCCAACAGCCTGTACGACGATGATGACGATGACGACGAGGATGGCGGCGAAGCAACGCTCTCCGAGCAGAACCTCTACCGCCGACTGAGCGAATACTACGACTTGCTCGAAGACCTCGACAACTACGTCCGTGGCTGCGCGCAGAACTTCAACGGCAGCTATCTGGAAGAAGATCGCACCACCCGTCAAAATCTCGCCGACGTCGCCGAGCGCACAGAGGACACCATCGAGCAGTATTACGACATCGTCGAGGACCTGGACGTCCCGACGAGCTCTAAGAACTACAGTTCCTGGAAAGACATCGTTGCCCTGTATGACGACCTGGATCACCGCATTGACGCAATCTGTGATGCCTGGGAGATCAGCCTGAAATACACCAAGCCTGCGGATCACAAGAATGAGATCGTGGCGCCGCTGTCGCGCGACAACGTGGCGGGCACCAATGACAATAAGTACCGCCTAGACTTTGAGGAGCGCTACCCCGGCGCCAAACCCGTCGAAGTGAACTAGCGCTTTGTCGTTCCCGAGCCGGCAGTTAGGGACGTTCCTAAACTGCCGGCAGAGACGATATGAGCAGGACATAAAAACATTGAGAGCCCCTGCTGCATGAAAGACCGCGGATTAGGCCGACAATGGTGAGTGTCTAATCCAACCGTGGCGGCCACGCCGCATTCATGGAAGGGGCTCCCATGCTCGATACTACCACCTTCGTCGGCCTCGACGTCCACGCCCGCTCGATAAAGGCCGTCTCCCTCGACGTCATGACCGGGGAGGTACGTGCCGCGACCTTCGGCTACGACGCCGGCGCCGTCGCGGAGTGGGTCCGCTCCGTGGACCCCGAGGCCAGGTGCGTGTACGAGTCCGGGGTCACGGGATTCGACCTGCAGAAGAGGCTCTCCGGCCTTGGGGTCGACTGCGTGGTCGGCGCCGTCTCGAAGATGATCAAGCCCAGCGCGGACAGGCGCAGGAAGAACGACCGCAACGACGCCGAGTTCCTCGCCCGCATGCTGTCGGTCGGCAACGTGGTCGAGGTGTGGGTCCCCGACGACGAGTGCGAGGCCGCCCGCGACCTGACCAGGGCGCTCGAGGACGCGAGGGACGACCTCTCGCGCTCGAAGCAGCGGCTCTCCAAGTTCCTGCTCAGGCACGGGCTCGTCTTCGACGAGAGGACGCCCACCGGCCGCAGGAAGGGCAACTGGACCCGGGCGCACTGGTCCTGGATCGAGTCGATAAGGTTCGCGGAGAGGGCCGACAACGACGTGCTCGCCTACTACGTCGACGCGGTCAGGCGGGCGGCGGAGGAGAAGGCGAGGCTCGAGGGGCTCGTCGGGGCCGAGGCCCGCAAGCCCAGGTGGAGGAGGAGGGTCGACTCCCTCCGCTGCCTCAAGGGCGTAGACACCGCGTCCGCCGCCGACCTCGTGTTCGAGGCCGGCGAGTTCTCGAGGTTCAGGAACGCCCGCTCGTTCG